>JAUVPT010000166.1 GCA_030598525.1 Gemmatimonadota bacterium | reverse complement strand
GGGTTCACGTCCTCGACGGGCGTGTCCGTACCGTTCATCACAGTCGCCCCGCTGTCGATGAGGTCTCGGAATTGGAACGCCCGATCGAGCGTTCGCTCCTCGCCCAGGCGATCCGGGGTCCAGGGGCCGTCCGAGATCGCGTGGATTCCCTGCATGGCTGCCACGACTCCGAGGTCGGCAAATCGCGGCACGTCATAGGGATCCAGGATCTGCGAGTGCTCGATCCGGAAGCGAATGTCAGCCGCGGCATCAGGCATCTCGGCGAACGCGGCAGCGTACAGGTTGAGCACCTCCTGGTTCGCCCGGTCCCCGATCGCGTGAGTGCACACCTGGAAGTCGTGCTGCAGTGCCAGGCGCACGACCGCCGCGATGTCCTCCAGGGGTACCGTATTGTGTCCGGTGTTCCCGGGGTCGTCGTCGTAGGGATCGAGCAGCCAGGCCCCGCGCGAACCGAGAGCGCCATCCGCGTAGGCCTTGACGGCCCGGACCGTCAGTCGGTTGCCCCCGTAGCCCACCACGCGTTCCGCGGGCAGCAATTCCGCCAGGTTCGGCAGCGTCGCGCTGACCATTGCCCATACGCGCAGTTTGAGGTCACCATCGTCGATGGCCCGCCGGTACAGGCCCAGCGTTTCCGGTCCCACGCCGGCGTCCTGGAAGCTCGTTACGCCCTTGCTGAAAACCTCCTCCTGCGCAAGCAGAAGCGCTCGCAGGCGCTCCGCCTGCAGATCCTCCGTCGTCATAGTGTCTCGCGAAGCGCCGTAGGCTGCCGACACCAGGCCAGACGCCGTCTCCACGAAAATGCCGGTTGGCTGGCCGGTTTCGTCGCGGATGACCTCTCCGCCGGCCGGATCCGGTGTGGCTTCAGTCACCCCCGCGAGCTCCATGGCCCGTGCGTTGGCGAAGCTGGCATGCCCGGACGCATGCCTGAGCAGAACGGGGTTGTCCGGGGACACCTCCGACAGGGCGTGGTGCGTCTGGAAACCACGCACGGCCGGATCAGGAGCCGGATCCCATTTGCTCTGGTGCCACCCGCGGCCGACGATCCACTCGCCCGGCTGCGCGCCGGCCACGGCCTCGGCCACCAGGTCGATCAGATCCTGGTAGGATGCCGTAGCCATGAGGTCCAGTTGCAGGCGCGACTGGCCGAGCCCCATGAGGTGGCCATGCCCTTCGATGAACCCGGGAATCGCGAGACGGCCGGTCAGATCGATGACCTCCGTCTCCCGCCCGACGTAGGCCTCGACCTCAGTGTCACTCCCCACGAACAGGATCCGGTCTCCGCGGATCGCCACCGCCTGTGCTTCCGGCAGGGCCTCATCGACTGTCACCACGCGTCCGCCGCGCAATACGAGGTCCGCCGTGTCCTGTACATCGCTCGCAGGCGTACAACCGACGGTCGACAGGGCCAGCGTCGCGGTGACTGCGACGGACATGACTGACGGCGGGCGGGCGCCGAAGGAGTGTCGCTGCAATGACATTGGCTCTCGCTCCACACGATGGGGATGGGGGCGCGGTCTCGAGCAGACCGAGAGCCAATATCTCAGGCGAGCGGCCGGAAGGCCACCTCTGGTCAGGCGGGCTTTCGCGCCCGTACGAACGCGGCCATGATCCGCCCCTCGGCGGCCCGGAGATCCGCCTCCTCGATTCCGGCCTCACCCAGGAAGTCACGAGAGTCGTCGGCCGTGTATACGCGGGTCGGTTCGATCTCGATGTTTTTGAATCCGGCCTCCGCCAGGAGACGTCGGTACTCGGACTCCTGAAGGGCGCCGGCCACGCAGCCAGCCCACATCTCGAGGCTCTTCCGGATGCCCTCCGGCAGATCGCCACGCAGAACGATGTCGGAAACGGCGAAACGGCCGCCCGGACGGAGGACACGGAAGGCCTCGCTGAGCACACTGGCTTTGTCCACCGACAGGTTGATCACGCAGTTCGAAATGATCACGTCCACCGCAGCGTCAGGCAGTGGCACCGCCTCGATCTCCCCTTTCAGGAACCGGGCATTGGTCACCCCGGCTTCACGCTGGTTCCGACGCGCGAGCAGTAGCATCTCCTCGGTCATGTCGAGCCCGTAGGCAGTGCCTCCGGGCGCTACACGGCGGGCCGACAGGAGGACATCGATGCCCCCTCCGGACCCAAGGTCGAGCACGTCCTCCCCCGGACTCAGCTCCGCCAGAGCGGTCGGGTTACCACAGCCGAGGGATGCGGCCAGGGCGTCAGCCGGTAGCTCCTCCTTCTCGGCGTCCGCGTAAAGGTCCCGTGTGACCGGGTCTTGCAGGTCGGGCGCGGACGATGAGATCCCGCCGCAGCATCCCGAATCCGTCTCGGCCGGGCCGCAGCAGGAGGTCTTGCCCTCCGTGGCCACCCGCCGGGCCGCCTCGGCGTACTTCTCGCGCACCACTTCCTTCACGTTTGCATCAGACATCGTTCACCTCACGTCAGGGGGTATCGATCAGCCTGTTGAGTTCGTCTCCCCGGGATCAGGCCCGGGCGTGACGGCAGCACTGGAAGCCGACGCCTCGCTTCGCGTCGCGCGCCAGGCCGTTCACGTAGTCCCGCGCTTCCCTGAGGGCTTGCTCGTTGAGCGCGTAATGGACCCACCTTCCCTCCTTCCGATCGCTGACGAGCCCCGCATCCCGCAGGGTCCGCAGATGGAAGGACAGAAGGGACTGCCGGATATCCAGCGAGCCGGCGAGATCGCACACGCAGCACTCTCCCGACCGCAGGATCTCGAGGATTCGCAGCCTCTTGCTGTCCGAGAGAGCGTGAAACACGCGCTCCAGAACGGACTCCGTGACCACCGTTTCGTTGTTCATACATATCAATGTAACTAGAAACGTTGATATGTCAACCGAGAGGATCCGAATCGCCGGGCCGCGCCTATTCCCCAGCGGCCCTTACGTTAACCCGGTTCCAACCTCCATACTGGAAAGGAAGTCCAAGAGGAGATGTCGTCCGGGTCGACAAGAGTCGGGCACGGGATCAGATGGGACTCGATGGGGGAGGATGTGCCATGGGCTCGCTCGGACAGGATCTACGCTTCGCCGTCCGGATGCTCCGCAAGCGTCCGGGCTTCACCGCGATCGCCGTTCTGACGATCGCGCTCGGCATCGCCGCCAACACATCGATCTTCAGCGTCGTGAACGGCGTGCTGCTTCGTCCGCTACCCGTGGCAGAGCAGGACCGCCTCGTGGTGCCGAACGTGATCGCCCCCAGCGGCTTCGAGATCTCCCTGTCGATTCCGAACTTCAAGGACTGGCGCGAGCAAAGCACGACGTTCAAGAGCATGGGAGCCAACGCAACACGTTCACGCACTCTCACCGGCGGCGAGCGTCCGGAGATGGTCACCACCCGGATCATTCTCGGCGATTGGTTCGAAACGCTGGGTGTGGCTCCGCTCATTGGACGGCTCATCGAATCCGACGAGACGTGGGCCGGAGCGGAGCCGATCGCCGTGATCAACCACGGATTCTGGCAGCGCCACTTCGGCGGCAGCCCGGACGCACTCGGCCAGACCCTGGTCATGGACGGCGAGACGTTCACGGTGATCGGCGTGATGCCGCCAGAGTTCGTCTTCCCCTCTGCTGACACGGACATCTTCGTTCCGATGGGCTTCTACTCCGAGCGAATGTGCTGGGAGGACAGAGGATGTTCCCAGGGCAGCTGGGCGATCGGGCGGTTGGCCGACGGCACGACGATGGGATCCGCCCAGGCGGACCTGGACCGAATCGCCATCGGGATCTCAGAAGCGGAGGGCGAGCAGCAGGCGGTGGCCCGGCTTGAGTCTCTGACGGACGCTTATGTAGGAGACATCCGCCGCCAGATGTGGATCTTGATGGCGGCCGTCGGATTCGTTCTCCTGATTGCGTGCGCCAACGTGGCCAGCCTGCTCCTGGCGCGCGGCGAAAGCCGGCGTCGCGAGACGGCCCTCCGAACGGCGCTCGGAGCCGGACAGGGCCGGATGATCCGCCAGTTCATGACCGAATCCGTCGTCCTCGGGCTGACCGGGGGTCTGCTGGGCCTCGCTCTCGCCTGGATCGGCATTCGCCTCCTGGTGCCGATGCTCCCGGCGGACATCCCCAGCGTCATGCAGGGGAACATCGGGATGGATTTGAACGTCCTGCTCTTCACCTTCGCGGCAGCCGGGCTCGCCGGACTCCTGTTCGGGATCGCGCCGGCAATCCGGGCCGCGAAGCCCGACCTGAATGTCGAGCTCAAGGAAGGCAGTCGGGGATCGGTGGGTAAGGGACGCCAGCGACTGCGCTCAGGGTTGGTTATCGGAGAGGTGGCGCTCTCTCTGGTACTCCTGATCGGGGCTGGCCTGATGATCCAGAGCCTCGGGCAGCTGCAGCAGGTGGACAAGGGGTTCGAGCCCGAGAACGTGTTTACCGCCCGGGTCCAACTCCCACGGATCCGATATGAGGACCAGGCAGCGGCGTGGGCCTTCTACCAGGAGTTCATCGACCGGGTCGAAGCCCTTCCGGGAGCCACTTCAGCCTCCCTCTCGCAGATCGTCCCGCTGCAGGGAAACAGCTGGGAGAACTTCATCTTCCCTGAGGGAGTGGAGTTCGAGCAGGAATACGGCCGATCCGTTCTGTATCACATGATTACCCCCGGCCACTTCCAGACGCTTGGCATCTCGATTCTGCAGGGGCGAGGATTCAGTCCGGCCGACCGAGAAGGGGCGGAACGCGTGATCGTGGTGGACGAGCGCATGGCAGAGCAGTTCTGGCCCGGAGAGGACCCGATCGGCAAGCGCGTGACCTACGAGACCGAAGAGGTCCCTGATGACTTTGAGGGCGACGCGCCTCGCCTGTGGC
>JAUVPT010000101.1 GCA_030598525.1 Gemmatimonadota bacterium | reverse complement strand
CGCCGTGCGCTGGAGGCGCGTGACCGTGGCTGCCGGTTTAAGGGCTGCGGCCTGCGGTTCACCGACGCGCACCACGTCAGGCACTGGGCTGATGGAGGGGAGACGAAGCTCGAGAACCTGCTGCTCCTGTGCTCGCACCATCACCGGCTGGTGCACGAGCAGGGGTGGAAGGCCGAGTGGTGGGGCAGGGAGAAGCTGCCGGCATTCATCGATCCCAGGGGCCAGGTCCACATTGGCACGCGAACGGCACCACCCGAGCTGCCAGCGGATCCCGTGGCAGCGCTCGTCGAGGACAACCGAAGCAGAGGCGTGGATCCCGATTTCTTCACCGCAGGCGCTCGCTGGAAGCGCGAGGCCGACATCCCGGACTCCGTCTACTTCCGCGCTCTCGAGGCGCTGGGCTGAGTCAGGAGCCGTGGCCAGGGGTAGGAGATTCTTACCCGGCCGCTGGCCTCACCTACGCGACGCTGTGGCCATGCTTCAGCCACTGGCGCGCGGCCTTGCAGGCCTCGCAGCAGCCGCAGCTAAGGCCGCAGGTGATCGCACAGAAAAGGACTCCGCAAACAACCCAGACGAGCACGATACTCACGGCGCTGAACACGATGATGCCGAGAGCCTGCGCAACGAGGACCAGGGCTGAGCCGAACATGGAGTCCTCCTTTCCTCTATCGGGTCGCGCGGTGGCGCGTCCCGACAAGCTGCCCGGGCGCCGGCCCGAACGGTCGGATGCGACCGGGAAAGCTTCTGTGGAGTCTCTCGGATGCGGCCTGGAGGGGGGAAGCCAGGCAAGCGCGTGCCGAGCCTCCACAAAACAGCTACCCACGAAACGTCTCAGAGTTCCGCGTTCGGCGGGTGTTTTGGCTGATTTGGCGGGAAAATTCTAGCCGATGGTCATCTCGGGAGGCGGGAGTTCGTTCAGATACAGCAGTTCGAGAGCGGAATCGTTCTCGGGCATGTGGAAGTAATAGAACTCTCCCGCTTCTCCGAGGTCACCGCTCTGGATCATGACCCGGCCCTGGGAGTCCAGCTCATCACGCGCATCGCGCATTGCTCCACGGCTCGGGTAGATGAGGCACGTGTGGTGGAAGCCCTCACCCTTCGTGGCCAGGTGCTCCACATACACACTGTGGCCCTCGAGCGGCTCGATCAGCTCGAAGTTCGCGTCTCCCACCTGTGCGACAGCCAGGCGAAAGGAATAGGGCACGTCCTCTCCGTAGACCGTGCAGTCATCGGGAGCGATCGTCCACACTCCCCACTGGATGGACAGCGAATCGGCCATTGAGCGCGCCACCGTCTCCAGGTCGTTCACGACCCAGCAGGTGTGATGCAGGCTACCCGAATCTCCTACACCCATTCCGCGCCTCTCTGTTGGTTGCTTCCCAGACCGACGGTCTCAGCCGCCCGGCCTAAACGACTTCTTCTTCCTCTTCCTCTGCTTCTTCCAGCTCTTCTTCCTCCTCATCGAGCTCGCCCTCAACGGCTCCGTCGACGAGCTCACCCAGCTCTTCTTCCTTCTTCAGCCGCTTCCGCTCGGCCTTCGCTTCCTTCTTTTTCTGTTTCTTGAGTTCCCGCTGTCTCTTCTCGAATCCATAGTTCGTGCGTCTCCCCACGGGCCATTCTCCTTGTTGGTTTCCGAGTAAACGTCGCTCTCTCTGGCGAATCGGACTCTAGCTTGACGGTTCTTGGCGAGATTGTCCACTCCTTGACGGCTCCACCCGGTCTGTGCTATCGGCAGAGGGGAGGTCCGCACTGAGAAGAAGAGGCTGCGTGTGGTCGGATCGGATGTGACTGGATCGACACGAGGAGGGGGCCTGGACGATCGGTCCGTGCGATGGCTCGGCGCGGGTCTGTTCCTGGTCGCCGTGCTCGCGACCTTCGCGACTCAGGGTGGATACGGAATCGTCAGCGATGTCGGGAACTACTTCCACAGCTCCCGACTGCAGCTCGAGTGGGCGCGGCAACTCCTGCGGGCGCTGCTGGACGGCGATCCCTTGTCGGTTCTCAATCGGGAAGTCGTCTCGGAGTACTGGCGCTGGCAACCCGGCAAGATCCCCCACCCACCGCTCTCCCGTGAGCTGAGCGGACTGGGCTACGTGGTCTTCCGGCGTTTCCTCGATCCGTTGGCCGCGTACCGGGTGGCGATCATGCTGACGTACTCCGGGCTCGTGGCGACGGTGGGCATGGTGACGGCCCGGGGGACACGATCGTGGCTGGCCGGTATCGTCGCCGGAGGCGCTGCGCTCACCATTCCCGCGCTCTTCGCCTACGGTCACTTCGCGAACACGGACCTGTTTCTGGCCTCGTTCTGGTTCCTCGCGGTCTCCGCGCTCTACCTATATACGGAGACGGATCGCAGGGGCTGGCTCATCGCGGCGGGCCTGCTGTTCGGTGCGGCCTGCTCGACGAAGTTCACCGGCGTGCTGCTACTGCCGGTGTTCGTCCTGTGGCTGGTGCTGCGCGGCCGCCGCGAGTTGAAGCCGATTCTCGTCGTCCTGGGGCTTGCAGCCGCCGTGTTCTTCGCCACCAACCCCGTGACCTGGGTCGATCCTGTCGGAGGCATCTGGGACTACGTGAAGGCCGGGATGTTCCGATCGATCTCCGTTCATATTCCGACGGTGTACTTTGGGGAGATCTACAATTTCCGCGGTCCATGGCACTTCGCTTTCGTGTGGACCGCGATCGTCATCCCGATACCGCTCCTGATCGCCGCGGGCCTCGGATTGTCGAACCGGAAGTCGGGGGGCCTGCTGGGCCTGGCGCTCGTCAACCTGGGCGTGCTGTATGGAGTGACGCTCCTGCCGGCCACCCCCCTGCACGACGGTATCCGGTTGTTCCTGGCCGTGTTCCCTTTCCTGTGCCTGCTGGCAGGGCTGGGCGCGAGCCGCGCGACCGACCTGCTGATGGAGCATGGACCGGAGTGGTTGTCACGTCGGCCCGGGTTTCTCGCAGTGGCCCTGCTGCTCGTCGTTCTGGGATTTCCCGCTGCGAGGACGCTCCAGTATCACCCCCACCAGCTCTCCTACTTCAACGCTCTCGTGGGCGGAGTACGCGGCGCGGAGAGACGGGGTCTCGAGATCACCACGCAGAAGGAAGTCCTGAACCGCGCCGTCCTGTCGGACCTGGTGGCGGTGATCCCAGGCCGCGCTGTGATTGACCCGGGCTTCATGCTCGAAGAGATCTGCTTCTACCAGGACATCGGGTGGGCGCCGGCCGATTGGACGGCCGAAGTGACGGTCGTGTTCCTCAACGGCACGCGAGAGTACCTGGGGTGTGACCCGGAGGGGAGCCCCCTGCGGGTTCCGCTGGAGCGGAGCGCACGGGAGCCGTCTTACGTCTTCCAGTACCACCGCGCCACGGCCGTTCTCGTGCAGGACCAGAGCGCGATGGACACGGAGGCCGGTCCGGCATACGAGGTGTCGGTCGAGGGCGTACCGCTACTGTCCGTATTCCGGGCCAGGTAGGTCGTCGACCGGACCACGAAGAGGCAGCGAAGGCCTGGCGCCCGGCACGGTGGTGGCCAGGGCCCCGGCGGCGCAGGCCCTGCGTACGGCCCGTGTGAGATCGAGCCCTTCCGCGAGAGAGACCGCCAGGAATCCGTTGAAGGCATCGCCGGCTGCCGTGGAGTCGACGGCGGTCACCGGGAATCCGGAGACTGCCGATTCTTTCCCGTCTGCGAGGAGCAGGGCGCCCCGGGGCCCCAGGGTCACGACGACGGTCTTCACGCCAGAGTCCCTGAGCCGGGATGCGGCCGCCCGCGGCTCCGCTTCCCCGGTGAGATACGACGATTCTCCCTCGTTGGGGGTGAGCACATCGACGTGGGACAGCAGTGGTTCGCCCAGCGGCCTGGCGGGTGCAGGGTTCAGGATCACCACGGTGCCCGCGGCGGAGGCGATCGCCGCGGCCCGTTCGACCGCGGGAATCGGGGTCTCGAGCTGCATGAGCAGGACATCGGCCGACTCGATCGCGACCCGGGCGGCCTCCACGTCGTCCACGGACAACCGGGCGTTGGCTCCCGGCGCCACGGAGATCGCGTTCTCCCCCGATTGGTCGACCATGATGAGAGCGACGCCGGTGGGGTGATCGGGGTCACGCGTGACGTGAGCGACGTCGATGGACTCCTCCTGCAGACCGGCGATCGCGTCCTCGCCCAGCTCGTCGGCGCCGACCCGCGCCACGAACGTGACATCGGCTCCGGCCCGCGCCGCAGCCACGGCCTGGTTGGCTCCCTTTCCGCCCTGCGCTCGCAGGAAGCTGCCTCCCGTCACCGTCTCGCCGGCTGAGGGAATGCGGGGCCCGCGGACGACCAGGTCGGTGTTCACGCTGCCGATGACGACGATTCGGGCGGGCATCTCTACCTCGTATGAGCCAGGTCGACTCTCAACGGGTCACTCGACGAACTACCTCAGGACCGAGTACAGCAGTTCCTTCCACTTCGGGACGTCGATCTCCCAGCACACCTGCGCGTTCCGGCCGCGTTCGATGAGGGGCTTCCACAGCGGCGCGTTCCGCTCGTCGTCCGCGACGTCGAGGTGGTCCACCACGGTCATGCCACGGGTCAGGTCGCTGTCCGTCTCCACGTCCACGTAGTGGCGGGACCGGCGTGTGCAGATCGACGGGTCGATGGCGATGGCCATCGCGACGGGGTCGGGAAGGGGAAGTCCCGGCTCGTTCGACTGCAGCCGGGCCGCCGCGAGCGCGCTGGTGTTGCAGTCCATCGCGAACCGGGCCGCGGGCGTTCCGAAGTCGCGCACCCCGTCCATCTCTTCCTCTGACAGCGTGGCTGCTCCGCGGCATAGCTCCCAACCGACCATCTCGATCGGGAGACCGGAGCGGAACACGGCGCGCGCCGCTTCCGGATCGACCCAGACGTTGTACTCCGCCGCCGGTGTCACGTTACCCACCGTGCAGGCGGCTCCGCCCATCACGACGCAGCGTCCGACCTGCCCGGCGATCTCCGGGGCCCGGGCGAGGGCCCTGGCCACGTTGGTCAGCGGTCCCAGGGTTACGAGCACGATACCCGGATTCGAGCGGATGGTCTCGACGAGGACGTCCACCGCGTCGCCCTCGGCCGCCTCTCGTCCCGGCGCCGGGTAGCCCTGGTCGCCGAGTCCGTCTCGCCCATGGAAGAACTGCGCGACCACCAGGTCCCGACGGAGTGGGGCCGCGGATCCCCGGTACACGGGGACGTCGACGCCGGACAGCTCGACCGTGTACAGGGCGTTCTTCAGTCCCTGCTCGAGCTCGACGTTGCCGGCCACCACGGTGATTGCCTCCACCCGGACGTCGAGGTGGCGCAGGGCCATGAGCAGAGCGACGGCGTCGTCGGAAGCCGTGTCCGTGTCGATGATGAAGCTGCGGGGCATGAGTCTCCCAATCGTGACCCGGGACGATTGCGGCAAGCGTGGGTCGGCCTCAAGAATACCATATGCAAGCGCACGAGCACACTACGAATCTCGAGACGTTCATCAGGGCCATGCCGAAGGTGGAGTTGCACGTTCACCTCGAGGGATCGATCCGTCCCGAGACGCTGCTGGAGCTCGCGGCACGGAACGATGTCGAGCTCCCGGCCCGCACCGTGGACGAGCTGCGCGACTGGTACGCGTTCAAGGACTTCGACCACTTCGTCGACGTGTACCTGGCGGCGGCGGGCTGCATCCAGACCCCGGCGGACGTCCAGCGGATAACCGCCGACTTCCTCGAAGGGCAAGCTGCGCAGAACGTCCTGCACACCGAAGTCACCTACACGGCCTCCACACAGCGGATGCTGTCCGGCATTCCGCTGGACGATCAGCTCGACGCGATCAACCGGGCGCGCGACGCGGCCCTGCGCGAGCACGGGGTCACCATGAGCCTCACGATCGACTATCCGCGACACCTGGACCCGGACGCTTTCGTGGAGGTGGCGCACTGGGCAGTCGCCAACATGTCGCGCGGGGTTACCGCCCTCGGACTGGGCGGACCCGAAGTGGGTTACCCTCCCGAGATCTTCCGGCGAGCCTTCGAGGTAGCGCGGGAGGCAGGCCTTCCGAGCGTGCCGCACGCCGGAGAGACCGAGGGACCCGCGAGCATCCGGGGGGCGCTTCGTGATTTGAACGCGGTGCGGATCGGTCACGGGGTGCGCTGCCTCGAGGATCCCGACCTGGTGGCCGAGCTTCGCGAGAGACAGATACCGCTCGAGGTCTGTCCGACCAGCAACGTCTGCCTCGGCGTTGCGCCATCTTTTTCGGAGCACCCCCTCCCGCGACTGCTCGACGCCGGTCT
>JAUVPT010000203.1 GCA_030598525.1 Gemmatimonadota bacterium | reverse complement strand
GCGCGCGAGGGGTTTCTATTCAACCTCACGGTGACTCGCGGAGCGGACGGCACGTTCGAGGCTGAGATCCGGTCCGGTGGGGAGACTGAGGTCGTTCATGCCTGGGGCGAGGGTGGCCGCCTGAGGTTCCAGTCTTCAAGGCAACCGTTCTCGTTCGCCGCGGCTCCGAGCGACGACGGGTCCCGACTGGCCGGATTCGTCCAGTACGCCTCCCACGTCACTCGGCTGGTCCTTCTCTCCAGCGATGGCCCTGACGCGACGTGGGTCGGGAGTTGGACGCCGCTGGGTGTCACCGACGAGTCACTGCGTCTCGATCTCTACATCGGAGACGACGGCGAAGGGGGCCTGGGCGGCTACTTCTTCTTCCGCGACCAGCGCATGACGAGCCTGTGGGGGTACGGTCTCGAGTGCGAGGATGACCGGTTGGCGCTTGGCGAGAACAACCTGGGCCTGTGGTTCGAGGGTCAACTGACGCCCGATGAGACCCTTGACCTGACTGCCTCGACCGCGGGCGGATCGTTTCCGATGGTCTTCGAGCGCATGTCGGAAGACGACGTCCCGGCCTCAGCCGACGAACCGGATCTGCTGGCTCGTCCGTTCGGCGCGGCTGGCCAGGTCGAGCGCGCACCCGAGCACCTCGACGACGGCTGGAGAACCGCGACGCCTGCCGAGGTCGGCATCGATCCGGGTCCGATCCGCGACATGGTTCGCGCCGTGGTCGATGGGGACCTGGCCTACACGCATGGGGTGATCGTCGCCCGCCATGGCCGATTGGCGGTGGAGGAGTACTTCTATGGCTTTGACCGCGAGACCCTGCACGACATGCGCTCCGCCTCGAAGACGATCACCTCGACGCTCGTCGGACTCGCCGTGCAGGAGGGGCGGATCGACGGCTCGGATGCGAAAGCCCTGGCCTATTTTCCACAGTACCGCCGGTACGCGAACTGGGATTCGCGAAAGGCCGATATCTCGGTCCGCCACCTGCTCACCATGAGCTCGGGGCTGGACGCCGACGATTCCGATCCGCTGTCAGAGGCTTCCGAAGGACGCTATCAGTCGCAGACCGCTCGCCCCGACTGGATCAAACTGGCGCTGGACGCGCCGATGATGGAGGACCCTGGCACCCAGCCGCTGTACGGGGGCGCCAATCCGATGATCCTCGGCGGGATCCTGGCGAACGTTGTTCGAGAACCGGTCGAGTGGTTCTCGCACCGGACCCTGTTCGGGCCGTTGGGCATCGACAGCTACAAGTTCTTCCTCGACCCGACCGGCGTGGTGTACATGGGCGGCGGGCTCTGGATGCGCCCCCGCGACATGGCGAAGTACGGCCAGATGTACCTGGACGGGGGCACCTGGCAGGGGCAGAGGGTGCTGGACGAAGGGTGGATCGAGGAATCCTGGCAGAAGTACGGCAGGCTGAGGCCCCTGGAGCGCAACGGCCACCAGTACGGATACCTGTGGTGGCACCACGTCTACGAGATCGGCGACGCGACCATCGCGACACTCGAAGCGCGCGGCAACGGTGGGCAATACATTTTCGTCGTTCCGTCGCTGGACCTGGTGGTCGTGATCACATCAGGCAACTTCCGTAACGGTAAGACAAGGGAGCCCGAAGACATCCTGCGGCGCTTCATTCTCCCGGCCGTGCTCTTCGGAGGGAAGTCCTGACGACTGGTGTACACGTCGCTGAATCCGGAAAGAGGCTTACGGATGCTGCCTGCCCTCAGATGGCGATCCCCGGCGCGTCTGGCCACGGTCCTCGTCGTGTTTGCCGTACTGATCTCGGCTCGACCCGCCATGGCCCAGGATGCCCAGGAGGCCCCGGCCGACTCCGCCGCTGCCGAGGACACGAGGATCACGGCCGGGTTCGAGAAGAACGGTTGGAACGGATTCTGGATCGGGTCCGAGGACGGGGAATTCCGCCTCAACATCGGGGCCTACACCCAGGTGCGCTACAACATGAACTGGCGCACCCGGCCCGACTCCACGCAGGCGGACGAACGAGACTTCACCCGCGGGTGGTCGGTGCCCCGCACGCGCATCGTGTTCGACGGCAACTTCACGAGCGACGTCTATTACCATTTTCGTGCAAACATCAACTCCGAGTCCGACATCGAGCTGATCTCGGCATTCGCCCAGGTGGAGCTGGCCGACAGGTGGAACATCCGGGTGGGCAATCAGTTCCTGGCGCTGAGTCGAGAGGATTGGATGTTCGCGCAGGACCTGCCCTCGATCGATTACTCCGCCAACGACTTCACGTACGCCATCTGGTCCTCACTGGGGGCTCAGGCGCACTACCGGGCGGACAGGGCTCGTTTGTGGCTGGCCCTGTCCAACGGCGCCTTCGGCGGTCGGCAGGGCTTTCCGGCGGCGCCCGAGGTCTCCGATGGCATGATCAGCACCCGCCTCGAGCTCCAGGTGTCGGGTGACGACTGGTCCGTCTGGGACGACATGGTTGGCCGGCGTGGCAGAGCCGGCGGCATCCTGCTGGGGTTGGCGGGTGCCTACCAGGTGAGAGACAAGGTGTCCACGGCGTTTCGCAATGCGGCGCAGCTCAACGCCGACCTGGGCTTCAACGGCGACGGGTACAACCTATTCTTCGCCGGGTCATGGACGACTCGCGAGGCGCAGAGCGGCACGTGGAACAGCGCCTACGGGCTCGTGGGCCAGGGTACCTACTTCGTGTCGGACCACACGTTCGTGTACGGCCGGTTCGACGGGGTGTTTGCCGGCACGGCCCCGGAAGCCTCGGAGGATTACACGAGCTACTCGGCCGGCGTCGGGTGGCTGCCGTTCCTGTGGACCAATCGTTGGAAGGTGAACGCCGAGTTCGGATACCTGCCACAGGTGCTGAACAACACCCTGGTCGAGCCGAGCGGAATGCTGGGATTCCTGTCCAGTGACGAGAAGAATCAATGGACCGTGCGGCTGCAGTTCCAGTTCGGATTCTGAGCCACCCGGCAAGCCACCGTGCCGCCAATCCCGGCCACCAGGCTGCTTCGAGGGTTCATCCCGTTCGAATGAAGGTCCCGTCCCGCAGCTCCGAGTAGGCCTTTTTCAGCTCGTCCTGCGTGTTCATCACGATCGGACCGGCCCACGCCACCGGCTCCTCGATCGGCTTTCCTGAAACGAGCAGAAAGCGAATCCCCTCGTCCCCGGCCTGCACCGTGATCTCATCGCCTCGATCGAACAGGACGAGCGACCGATTGCCGGTCTGCTCCAGGGGCAGGGTGACGATGTTGCCGTCCTCGTCCCTGATGGAGCGAGGCTCCGAGGCGTCGCGGAACGTGCCCGATCCCTCAAACACGTACGCGAACCCGTGCCTGTTGGTCTCCACCTGCAGGGTGCGCCGGGTGCCAGGCGGCACCCATACGTCCAGGTATCGCGGATCCGCCGCGATCCCATCCACCGGACCGCGCTTACCCCAGAAGCTCCCGCAGATGACCCGCACAGTGGTCCCGTCGTCTTCCGTCACTTCGGGGATGTCGGCCGAAGTCACGTCCTGGTACCGGGGCTCGGTCATCTTCTGCGAAGCCGGCAGGTTCGCCCACAGCTGAAACCCGTGCATTCGCCCGTTCGGGTCGCCCTTCGGCATCTCCTGGTGCAGGATGCCGCGACCGGCGGTCATCCACTGCACGTCTCCGGCCCCAAGCTTGCCCGTGTTTCCGAGACTGTCGCCATGATCCACCGTGCCCGCGAGCACGTAGGTGATCGTCTCGATTCCCCGGTGCGGGTGCCATGGAAAGCCCGCTTCGTAAGCTGCCGGATCCTCGTTCCGGAAGTCGTCCAGCAGGAGGAAGGGATCGAATTCTTCGGTCGCGCCGAAGCCGAAAGCACGACGAAGATGCACTCCGGCCCCCTCCACCACGGGCTGCGACTGCACGATTCTCTTGACGGGTCTGATGGACAAAGGGGTCTCCGGTCCGAGTTGGCTATAGCTTTACCATAATAAACAAAATGCGGTTCCCGATCGTCCGGACTGCTCAGCAAGAGGACTCGGAATCCGTGACGCCGGCGCAAATGTGCCGACGGGGCCCACTGGTATCAGCCAGGCCCGTCCGTCCCCAGGAACCAGTTCAGCGCCCCCTCCGTGATCGCCGGCGGTACCTCATGCCCGCCGATGAACTCCTCGTACACCACGTCGTATCCCGACGCCCGGAGCCGGGGCACGATGTCGTCGCGACTCGTCGTGACGGACACGATCTGATCCTCCGTGCCGTGGGATACGAATACCGGCGGCCTGCCGACGATCGGAGCGGCCGGAAGATAAAAGCCCGGTGAGTACGCGATGAGGTGCGAGAACAGGTCGCCGTTCGAGACCCCGAGCGACAGGGCG
>JAUVPT010000095.1 GCA_030598525.1 Gemmatimonadota bacterium | reverse complement strand
TACCGCTCTCCGACTGGTTGACAATCCGAGCGACGACCTGAGGGCGTTCGCCTACCTCAGATCGCCGTTCGTGGGGCTGCGCGACGAGGTGCTGGCGCGTTTGCGAATCGATCCCAAGGTGAGGTCCGCTACGCGCCGTCCCGCCTACCTCGAGCAGGCCCGCGCGTATCTGGAGCTCGTCGAGTCGGGGGAGATCGTGCCGTTCCCTGCACCCGAGAATGCGCATGTCCACGAGGTCGAGACGTGGGCCCTGCGCGAGGGTCTCGAGGCCATCGACCAGGCTCATCTCCTCGTGGACCGGGCGGACCACGGCGAGATCCTGGGCCGGGTGCTCGATCGAACGGGGTATCGGCTTCACCTGCTGCTCCGGGAGCACGCGGCGGAAGCGCTGGCGAACATCGAGCGATTCCAGGCCCTGCTGGAGGACTACCGCCACCTTCCCTTGGGTGGATTCCTCCGCCTCTGGGACCGGTGGGGCGAACAGGACACGGGCATTCCGCAGGCTCCGCTGACGAGCCAGGACGATGTCGCGGTGACCCTCAGTACCATTCACACCGCGAAGGGTCTCGAATGGCCCGTCGTGATCCTGGCAGGCACGCGGGGCGGGCCCGATTCGGGCGGACGGCTCAGCGGCACGTACTGGAGCGATCCGGCGCTCGGCCCCGTGTACATGGGAAATCAGAGTGAGCGGGGGGTCCGATCGGTGCGCGTGTTCCAGAGCGCCCTGGCCGAGGACCATGCAGAAGAGGCCCGGCTCCTGTATGTCGCGGCGACTCGGGCGCGCGACCGGTTGATCATTTCGGGTCCTGTCGAGAAGCCGAAGGGGTACGCCGATTGGCTGCAGGGAGGTCTAGGCGATGCGGTGGAAGCCCACGAGGCCGCGGCCCTGCGTGGGGGAGATGTGCCCGCGGAGGGTCAGGCAAGGGACCGCCGCCCGGATCCAGCCACCGACGACGATTCGGCCACGGGTACGGGCCGGCAGCTCGACGCCTTCGGGTTCGATCACGCACCGGAGGACGACCGGGGACAGTTCAGCCTCTTCGCGCCGCGACGGGGCGCAGATTCGGAAACGCGCGTGGACTCGGGCTCATCCCCGGGAGCCGCCATCGAAGTGCCCGTCGTCCTGTTCCGAACCCCCAGTCCGATCCAGGAATCGCTCGCGCCGGCCCCCGTCGAGCTCTGGTGGATGGACGGGCTGCGCGATCGCCCGGCGCCCGTCATCACTCAGCCGCTAGCGGGACCCTGCTTCAGCTTCTCGACGTCGGCTACCGAGCTTCGGATGAGGCAGTTGGACCCGGAGGCCTGGAAGCTGCGCTACGGGCACGGAGTGGTTCCCGGACCCGAGTTTGCCCGGGCGCCGGAGGCCGAGGCTCGACTGCCCGCGAAGGTTCGCGGAACCCTGATTCACACCGTGCTCGAACGCCTCGAGGCCGAGTCGGAACTCGCTCGTATCCTCGGTGAGGCGATTGCCGGCCTGGATGCCCCCGAATCCGAGACCCTTCTGGAGCCCGGCTCCGAGTATCGCGAGGCCCTCAGGAGAGAGATCGAGGCCGTGGTGCGCAGCGACGAGTGGGCCCACTACGTGGAGGGAGAGCACTGGCGCGAATTACCGTTCCTTCACCTGCTCGGACCCAGGGAATGGCGCCTCGGGGCGTACGACCTGTTCCGCCCGGGTGGGCAGGACGCCGGGTCGCCGGCCCCGCGAGTCGTCGATTTCAAGACACACGAAATCGAAGCGGCCGAGGTGCCGGATACGGCTGCGACGTACGCGATCCAGTCGGGGGTGTACCGCGAGGCCGGGTCCACCATCCTCGGGCACCCGGTCCAGGTGAGTCTGCACTTCACTCACCCGAACGTGGCGATCGACGTCTAGCCGGCAGGCTTCAGTCTGGCAGGTTTCAGTTGCCCGCCCGGCCCCCGGCTTCCATGTAGGGAACAAAGCGCTCGTCGATGAAGTGGTGCCACACGTCTTCGACCGTCTTCGCCCAGCCGTCCTGCATCTCCCCGGCAGCGTGAACCGTGACCTTGAGGTTGGTGGACGTGCCTTCGAGCCCGACCTCCGCCAGCTCGTAGGTGGCCACCATGTGCAGAGCGTGCCCTGCCAGGCCCAGAGGACCCTCGAACCGCAGAAGGGCGCCGCGTTCAGCCGCCGTGACCACGGCGTGCCGCACCCCGTCACCGGACTCGTTGAACAGCTCGTAGAACCCGCCACCCGGCCGCGGCTCGATGTACAGCCGATACGGGTTGCCGGAGAACGTGTGATCCCACCAACCGCTGATGTCTCCGGTCAGGGCGTCGAATGTCACCCGCGGAGTGCCAGGGACCGTACGTTCGAAGGTGAAGGTGAAACCGCCGGTCTCGATAGCTTCTGCCGGCCGGTCCGCGGCCGGGACCGCGTCGCCGGGAAATCCGAGGCCGAGCATGCCCGCCAGGAAGACTCCGCCGGTAGCGCCCAGGACCAGGTCCCTGAGCCGTGCAGGGATGCGCATGTCATCACTCCGTGAGAATGGTGGAAACCCGTATCACAGTATACAGGATGCGGCGGGCGGGTGAGGAGGATGCCATACGCAGAACGCCCGCCGGCCAGGGGCCGACGGGCGCGCGCTTCGCCGGGCGGACCGGTTCGGGGTCGGTCGCCCTGCGTCAGACTTGCTACGTTTTACAGGGTCCAGCCGACTCCAGCCATGAACTGCCACACCTGGTTCTTGGCCTCGTCGTCGGAGTCGGGTACGTCGGCGAGGTTCGTGAGTCCGAGCTGGTAACGGCCGTCCAGGATCAGCGTGACCGGGCCGAGGAAGAAGTCGAGGTTGGCCCCGAAAACGGCGCCCCACTCGTTCTTCTTCCGCTCGTCGAAGTCGCCACCTTCATCGCAATTGACGGAGATATCAGCCACGCTCACGTCACAGCCCGTCTCGAAGGACACCACGGGACCCGCGTACACCGCCGGTCGCAGCATGGCCAGCTTGAACTGGGCCTTGAGCAGGACCGGAATCTCGATGTAGTTGGTGTTGAGCTTAGCGGTCTCGCCAAGTGCGTCGGCCTGGAAGCCCTTCTGCGAGTAAAGAAGTTCGGGCTGCAGCGCGAACAGGCCGCCGAGTCCGAGGGTGACGAAGCCGCCGCCCACGAAGCCGGTCTTCGAGTCCGCGATGTCGGAGATGTCCGAAACGTTGGTGTCCACATTCGCGATGTTGATTCCGCCCTTCACGCCAAGCGTGGTCTGGGCCTGCAACGGGACGGCGATCAGGAGTGCCAGGGGCAGCGCGATGCGTAAGAAGGTCTTCATTTTGCAAGGCCTCGCTGTGTTCCCGACGTCTCCGCCTACAAGGCCGGAAACGTCGTGATTAGATGGACAAACAATACGCTGATAACAGGTTAGAGCGGACACGACACGAGTCGAAGCGCCAGAAAGTGCCCGCGTTTTCCCTGAAATGCTGCAACTCCGGTGCCAGAACTCGTTTGCGCTGCCGGCGTTGGGTACGGTACCGTGGCCCCGATGCAGGTTCTTGGATGTCCTGACGAACACGGAGGACGCATGAGACGAGGCTGGTGGCCCGTGCTGGTGGCTGTGGTTGGTGTGTGTGGGTGTAGCGGCGAGCAGGCCGGTTCCCCGGTGGACGCCGAGCCGGCTGGCGACCCCCTCGCCCACGCGCGCGCCGTCCTGGATCGCACGCCGATCTTCGACGGTCACAACGACCTCCCGTGGGAGATCCGGGCGTCGGAGGGAGCGCCGATGGACGTGGCCGCCTATGACCTCAACGGGCCCGTGCCAGGCCATACGAACCTGGAGTTCCTGGAGGCCGGCGGAGTCGGAGCGCAATTCTGGTCCGTCTACATTCCGGGCGAATACGCGGATAGCGGTTATGCGCGCATGCAGCTCGAGCAGATCGACGTTGCCCGCCGGATGATCGACCGGTATCCGGAACTGGTGCTCGTCGGCACGGCGGACGAGGCAGAAGCGGCCATGACCGAGGGGCGCATCGCCTCGATGCTGGGCGTCGAAGGGGGACATGCCATCGAGAACTCGCTCGGAGCGCTGCGCATCTACTACGACCTCGGCGCACGCTACATGACCCTCACGCACAACGTGACCCTCGACTGGGTGGATGCCGCGCAGGATACCGCCCGCCACGACGGCCTGACCGGGTTCGGGGAGGAGGTCGTTCGGGAGATGAACCGGCTCGGGATGCTGGTGGACCTGTCTCACGTCTCGCCTGCCACCATGAGCGACGCGCTGAATGTGTCGGAAGCACCGGTGATATTCTCCCACTCGTCGGCCCGGGCCCTGACCGACGTGCCGCGGAACGTGCCGGACTCAATCCTCGCCCGGATGGCGGAGAACGGCGGCGTAGTGATGGTCACCTTCGTGCAGCCGTTCGTGAATCAGGACGCCGCGGACTACGACGACCGGCTCGAGGCCACCGCCCGGGCGATGCGCGACGAAGGGACGCCGGATAACGAGATTCGGGAAGCAATCAACCGGATCCGACGTGAGAACCCCCGTCCCACGGCCAGCCTCGACGACATCGCGGACCACATCGAGCACGTGCGGGACGTGGCGGGGATCGATCACGTGGGGATCGGGTCCGACTATGACGGCATGAACGCTCCCCCGGACATGCCCGATGTGTCGAGCTACCCTGTCCTGTTCGCCCGGCTGATCGAGCGGAGCTGGACGGACGACGAATTGGGCAAGCTGGCGAGTGGGAACATCCTCCGGGCCCTGCGTGATGCCGAGGCGGTCGCGGTGCGTCTGCGGGGCGAACGGGACCCGTCCACGGCCGTGATCACCGACTTCGACTAGGTGCTGCGAGCGGGCGGGGCGGATTCGGCCGGCCCCGCCTCCCACTTCCTCAGTCGGGGCGGCGCGGCTTGAACGGAAGGGTGCTGACCTCGCATCCCTCGACCACCACGACGGTGGATTCCGGGATCTCCTCCCAATGCTCCATGACGTCGTTCATGGGCTCGGACACGACGACGATGGCGTCCTCCGAGTAGCGCTCGAACATGGGATTCAGCGCCCTCAACGCACGCATGCTGCGGCTGTGATACAGCGTCCGTGATCTGTGTTTCGACGAGTAGCGGACCGCGTAGAGGTGGTGTCCGTTGGTCAGCCCGACGGTCATCTGCATCGGGTGCTCGATGCCCGCGTCCCAACCCTTCTGTTCGATGAAGCCCACCATGCGCTCGAGCCCGCCGATCGGATCGTCCTCCAGCCCGAACGTGAGGGCCAGGTGGAACATCACCTCCGAGTCCGTGCTGCCCCCGATGTGGGTGTAGAGGTCTGGGCGTACCGCGAAGTCGAGGTCACGCCGGATTCTGCTGAAGTCGTCGATTCTCCCGTTATGCAGGAACAACCAGCGCCCGTTTCGGAACGGATGGCAGTTGGTCTGCTGGACGGGCGTGCCGCCGGTGGCCGCTCGTACGTGCGTCAGGAACATGTGCGAGCGGATCTGTTCGGCGAGATGACGGAGGTTGGCATCGTTCCACGCCGGCTGGATGTCCTTGTATACGCCCGGCGTGTCTCTCGAGCCGTACCAGCCGATGCCGAAGCCGTCCCCGTTGGTGGGGTTCACCGAGCTGTGGGCGGACAGGCTCTGGTCGATGATCGAGTGCTTGGGCTTGAAGACCAGCTCTTCCAGGTAGAGCGGTGCACCGGAATAGGCGAGCCAGCGGCACATGGTCAGTCTCCAGGAGTGTTCGTGAGACCGGAAGTCTACACTTCTGACGGTCGGTCGTGACGCGTCGGCGCGCAAGCGCTGCGCCGGTTCTGGCCGGGTCACGGCGCCCGGGGTAATCTTTGGCGCATGGCCACGCCGCTCACCGTTCTGCTCTACGCTTCGATCGCCGCACTCTCGGCGATCCCCGGCGGTCTCGTCCGCTGGTCCGCCGAGCCCGGCCGCGACCGGTGGCTCGGGTGGGCGCACGCGCTGGCCGCGGGGGGCATGCTCGGGGCGGCTTTCGTGCTGACGGGCGTGCCCGACGCGGCAGCGGGAGCCGGGGCGATCGGAGGAGTGCTGGGGGTCGCATTCATCGTCGCGACTCATGCCGTGACCCGACTGGAAACGCTCGATCTCAGCCGGCCGGATCGCGAGGACCCGACCGCCGCGCCTCGACTGGTGGTCCTCCACGCGCTGCATGCCTGCACCGAAGGCGTCGCGATAGGCGTCGCCATGGCCGTGGATCTCTCCCTGGGGGTATTCATGGCGATCGCCATCGCCGTGCACAACGTCCCCGAGGCCGCGTTGCTCAGCAGCGCCACGCGCCGACAGGGAGCCGGCCGGGTGAGCACCGTCGGCCTGGTCGTGCTGTCGAACCTGGGTCAGCCGGCGCTTGCCGTGGCGACCTGGTTCGTCGTGGCGATGGTACCGACGTCCCTGCCGTGGGTGCTGGGCTTTGCGGTCGGCGCCCTGCTCAACCTGGTGATGACGGAGCTGCTGCCCGCCTCGTACAGGGAGGCGGGCTCGACCAGCATCGCGCTGGTGGCCAGCGTAGCCCTCGGCCTGGTCGTGCTGCTCGGGGG
>JAUVPT010000187.1 GCA_030598525.1 Gemmatimonadota bacterium | reverse complement strand
GCCCGCATTGTGGCGCGCGCGGATCGCAGCCCAGCTCGGAAATCCGGGCGAGGCCGTGGACCTGCTGCGGCTGGCCCTTGTAGAGGGCGCCTGGGATCTCCCGCGATTCCATAGAGACCCTGATCTGGAGCCTCTCCGGGACTTCCCGCCCTTCCAGGAGCTTCTCGAGACGGTACACTGATACATGGATGACGGGCGCCTGATCGAGCGCTGAGCCTCCCGGTGCACTCTCGGAACGTGGGCTTTCCACGTTACCCGAGACAGGAGGCAAGCATGAAGATTCGACCCCTCAACCTTGCGATCGTGGCCGCGGCCGTCGCGGTGGTCTTTCTCGCCTGCGACTCGCAGTTGCCGACAGCCATCGCCGAGGACGCCTCTCCCCTGCTGGCAAAGGGGATTCCGCAGGCCGTTCCTCTCAAGGGGAGCACGAACGGAATGGTCATCGGGGTGCATCCATATGGATCCCCGGGCTGGGCTGCGCAGGGTTGCCCGAGCGAGGCCTACTCGGTCGTGTACGAGTACCTGGGGTATGGCCAGGCAACCCACCTGGGCCGCTTCTCGATCCACGGATCAGAGTGTTTGAATATGGAGACGCTACAAACGGCCAGGGCGGAATACACCCTGACGGCGGCGAACGGAGATGAGCTCGAGTTGGGGTACATTTCCGGGTTTGCGATTCCGCAGCCACCGTTCCCGCCAACCGTGTTCCATTGGACTGCGCAGGGCCTGTGGTGCGACGGCGGAACGGGTCGGTTCGCATCGGCGACGTGCGAGGGGTCCTGGAGCGGCGGTTTCAACATGGCGACGGCCAAGACCTGGTCGACCCTCGACGCCACCATCACGTACGACGCCTCGGACAGGCGCAACTGAGTTCGGTGTTCGCGGAGGGTGCTCGGGGTGCACGGGCTTTCCCGTCCCGGGGAGTCGGTGCACCTCGGCCTACATCCCGGGCGCCTGGCCCAGATTTCGTGCCCACGAGTCGCCGCCCACCGACTCTCGTTTGAACCCCATCTTCGAGAGATAGTCGGCAGCCCGGTCACCCCTCGTTTGGGCCACGATCGTCGAGTATCCCCGATCCCGCAGGGCGTCCCTCGAATACAGATAGCGTCCGATCTTGAAGTCCCGGTATCCAGGAATCGCGTAGTCCAGCTCGAGCTCGAGCGTGTCGGAGTCGAGGACCTTCGCCACGAACAGGCCGGCCGGAACCAGGTCACGAAGGATGAACAGGGTGAGGATGTCTTCCTCCGGGTGATACTCGAAGCCTGGCCATGCGTTCTCGATGTCGTCGGCGAAGTGATCCAGGAAGTAGCGGATGTAGTGCGATTCTCGGCGTACTTCGAGAACCTTGAAGTACTCATCCGCTTTCCGGATCTCCCGCAGGAAGTGGAGATGGATGAGGAGAATGACGACGTTGGTCCACACGATGGGCCACGCGCCGATCAGGTAGCCGTACGTCACGAAGGTAATCGCACCGGCGAGGCCGATCAGGCGGAGCTTGAGGATCGACCGCATCGCGAGCGAGGTCACGACGAAGGCTGAGCCCAGGTATCCGATCAAGGCGTAGAGTGTCGTGGCTTCCATGTCGTCCGTTTCGATTCAGGTCAGGCGCGCGCCCCACGATGGGCGCCCTGAGGGACGCTGTCCAATCCGACCACGATTCAGGCCTGGGCCTGTTCGTTGCCCGGCCGGCTTCACCAGATCACATTATGACCTCCGCGGGGCACCCCCCGACGTCAGGCTGGTTCCCGAATGAGATCAGAAGCTCTGTGACCGGACCCAATACCGCGCCCGAACCGACTCGAAGTCTGATATCGGACGTCAGGCACTACTTCATCAGTCGTCCAGCGATCGCCACGCTCGTGGACTTCGAGACGGATGCGGTCCGGGAGGACTACACCGAACGCATAGCCCAGCGCGTAGGGATCGACGTGTCGCAGTATTCGGTCGTGAACATCCACCACATCGGCATCGATGCGCCCGTACGATATGTGTTTGAAGAGCTGATCAGGTGGGAAGGGGACGCTCCGTACTGGCCCAACCATGTCGCGACACTCAAGGTCATGGAGGACAAACCCGGCAGCCTGCGGGTAGTCTTGTTCGGAAGATCCATCGGTAGCTGGTTGGGGTCAGTCTCCGGAGGCCGCCTCGGGACGCTCTTCCAGATGCACGCGAGGACGATTCGCGATGTCCCCGGAGGTTCCGACCTCGACAATGCGCGATACCTGCTGTGGGACTGCAGAGGGGGGTATCCGATAGGGTTTTTCTCCGTCTTCGCCAGGTCCGCGATAGCTGCGAGAGACGAGACCGAACCAACCCAGTTGTTCTTCGCGGTCGGTTTCAATCCGTACGGCAGGCGGTTCCTATCACATATCCGTCCGGTCCGGCGAACCTGGGAAGCGATTCACAACCGAGTCACGAGCAACGTGCTGAACCGGTTCAAGTTATTGTGTGAAATTAACTTCGGCTCTGCACAAGAGGGCGATGAATTTCACACGGGCGAGTACCCGAATACGCGATCGAGGAAGTCATGAACGGATACGTCTTACTGACTCTGACCGCCGGCAGTCTGGCAGGGGCCTCGGCACTCCAGGCCCAGTCGACCGATCTGTTCGTACCCAGGGAAATCGCGGCTGCCTACGAGGCCGGCACGCGCAGCGAGGACGGCCATCCCGGCCCCGCCTACTGGCAGAACGGGGCCAACTACCGGATCCACGTGGTATTCGACCCGGTGACCGGTGACCTGGTCGGCCGGGAGACGATCACCTATCGGAACGACAGCCCGGACGACCTTCGAAACCTGGTTCTCAAGGTCCACCCGAACATGTACCGGAAGGGAAGTGCCCGGGACACGGACGCGGCCCCGGAAGATGTGGGTGACGGCGTCACCCTTGATGCGGTGGCCCTGAACGGTGAGGCGCTCGATCCGGCCCCGGGAGGCGGCGATGTGAGTCACTTCCTGAATGGCAACGTGCTGGCCATTTCGAACCCTCTTCCATCCGGGGAGTCGGCGACGCTCGAGATCGGGTGGCACTACCGGGTGAACTCCGGCTCTCACAGTCGCACGGGCGGGGTGGACGAGACGACCTGGTTCAACGCGTACACGTATCCGCGGATCGCGGTATACGACGACATTGACGGCTGGGACCTGTCACCCTACCGGGGCGTGGCCGAGTTCTACAACGACTTCGGTGACTACGACGTCACGATCGAGGTTCCAGAGGGCTACGTGGTCTGGGCAACCGGGCTCCTTCAGAATCCGGACGAAGTGCTCGCCCCCGAGGTCGCTGCGCGCTACCAGGCGGCTCTCACATCAGACGAGATCGTTCACATCGTGGACTCGGCGACGCTGGCCGGCGGTGCGGTCACGGTGCCGGGCGGCGGAAAGGGCACGAACACCTGGCATTTCAGTGCCGAGCACGTGCCGGACTTCGCCTTCGCCGTGAGCGACCACTACCTGTGGGACGCGAGCAGCCTGGTAGTGGACCCGGCCACCGGTCGGCGCACCCTGATCGACGCGGCGTACCACCCCGAATCCCCGGACTTCTACGAAGTGGCCGAGGTGGCCCGAAACTCCATCGACTACATGTCCAGCGTCTTTCCCGGCGTGCCGTTCCCGTATCCGCAGGAGACGGTGTTCAACGGGTCCGACGAGATGGAGTACCCGATGATGGTCAACGACCACAGCGTCGAGGAGCGGATGTACATGATCTCGCTCACGTCACACGAGATCTTCCACACGTACTTCCCGTTCTACATGGGGATCAACGAGATCAAGTACGCGTGGATGGACGAGGGCTGGGCCACGTTCGGCGATTTCTTCATCACAAACCATCTGTTCACGGAAGCCCCGATGCGCATGTTCGGGATGGACAGATGGGAAACGGACGTGGGCGGTTGGCACGACCTGCCCATCATGGCCGGCTCTGGCCAGACCCGACACCCGGCCTATTTGTACGCCTCGTACACGAAGCCGGCGTTCTTTTACCTGATGCTGCGGGACATGTGGGGCGAGAAGCGGTTCGGCGAAGCGATCCGGGATTACATGTGGAGATGGAACGGCAAGCACCCGACGCCCTGGGACTTCTTCAACACGCTCGAAGACGTGACCGGCGAGGATCTCGGATGGCTCATCCGCCCCTGGTTCTTCGAGTACGGCGCCCCCGACCTGGCGATCGGGATCGTCGAACGGGAAGGGGACGGCTATCGCGTCGAAGTCGTGCGGGTCGGCCGGAATCCAGTCCCCATCGAGCTCACGGTCGAATTCGAGGACGGAACCTCCGAGACATTCCGCGAGCCCGTATCCGTTTGGAAGGAAGGAGCTGCCGCGCACACGATCACGATTCCGGCTCGCCGCGAGATTCGATCCATCGTGTTGGGGAATTGGAACACGCCGGACTCGAATCCAGCTGACAATCGGTATCCGCTGCGGGAATAATCGCCCCGGGCTATGGTTCCGGAGCGGGGGACGGCTCGCCGTAGCTCAGGTGCACGACCGTGGCATCCTGCTCCGGTC
>JAUVPT010000200.1 GCA_030598525.1 Gemmatimonadota bacterium | reverse complement strand
GCTGATTTCCAGCATGTCTTCGCCGGTGTAGGAGGCCGGGCCACTGAACCGGACCACGACCACGTCGTCCACCGGTTGGTCCGTGTCGGGGTGCCGGAGGGTTCCGTGTCGAGCGACTCGCGCGGCCTCCTCCGGAAGTCCCAGCCTGGTCGCGATGAGAACCGAGTCCGGACCACTCACGCGAACTACGGCCAGGGCGCCGCGCCCCGGGGGAGTCGAGATGGCCGCAACCGTGCAACGGTTCGCCATGTCAGCGCTTCGGCGGTGCTGGTACGCGAGTCGCGTCTTCGCGGCGGCGGATGCTATCCGCTCCCTCCGCCACCCCCATCGTCCTTACGCGCCTTCGCCTTGTACTGGTCGGCCTTCCGCTTCGCTGCTTTTCGCTCTTTCGACAGATACAGCTGCTGAGGCAGCGAGGCGAGGTTACTCGTGGCGTAATAGAGGTTCAGGCCGGACGGGAAGTTCGCGAACATCACGGTGAAGACGGCCGGCATCATGTACGTCATCATCTTCATCTGCGCGTTTGCTTCCATTCCACGCTGTCCAATCCATGACAGCAGGAACATCGAGGCGCCCATCAGAAGTGGGATGATGTAGAACGGATCCTTCAGGGATAGGTCCGGAAGCCACAGGAAGGGCACACCCCTGAACTCGATGGTGCTCTGAAAGACAAAGAACAGGGCAAACAGGATCGGCATGGGCAGGAGCATCGGGAGACACCCTCCCAACGGATTCACATTGTGCTCCTTGTACAGCTTCATCATCTCCGACTGCAGCTTCTGGGGCTCGTCCTTGTACTTGGCCTGCAGCTCTTTCATCAGGGGCTGCACCTGCATCTGGGCCATCTGCGACCGCATGGACTTCTGGTACAGGGGGAAGAGCACCACCCGCATCGAGATGCCGAACACGATCAGTACCCACCCGTACGCGAGCCCGAGGAAGTTGTGCATCCACTCCAGGATTACCATCACGATCCCGACGAGCGGCCGGATGATCGGACGCATCCACCGCCAACCGTACGGGTTCACGTGCTCCAGGTCGCGTGACCGACCTACGGCCTCGAGACGCCCGTACTCCTGCGGCCCCATGTAGGCCTGGAAGCCGAAGCCACTTCCGGCGGGAGCCGGCTGCGAGGCCACCATGCGCGCCGTGTGCGCGGCCGGTTCCCCCATCACCAGCAAGCCCCCGAACGCCGGGCCATCTTCGCGTGACACCAGGGCGATCACGAAGTACTTGTTCCTCACTGCGACCCAATCGAACGGGCCACCGTCCGCCGTCCGGAGAGCGCCGGGCTCGACCTTGTCCAGGTTCACGGATTCGATTCCACCGCTCTGGCCCCGCACGACATACGCGAGCTGCCGGAAGTCGTCCTCTGGACTCTTCTCGTTCGTCCTCAGGCCCTGGCCAAGAGATGTGAGGATCGAGTAGCCACGATCGCCTATTCCCTCCACCCGGCCGGAAACGTCCACCAGGTAGCTGTCCAGTTCGAATCCGTAGGTGACCACGAATTCAGCGGCCCCGGAGGGGAATGCATATCGGAAGACGAGCGAGTCGCTCGGGTGGTTCTCCGATAGCGTGAGCTCCTGCCGGTCGACGGTGAACGACTGTCCGTCCAGGCGTACGGTGTCGCCTCCGATGACCACTCGATACCCGAACACGCGGTCTCCTTCGCGCACGAGCTGGGCCGGGTGATCCTCCGTGCCGTTGGGCGTATACGACTCGTACTCCAGCAGTTCCGCGGACATCAAAGAGGCTCCGCGCGTCGAAAACCGCAGCCTCACGAGGTCGGTTGTTACCGTCACCGTGTCGGCCGGTTCTTCGGACAGGCCGGCAGGCTCGCCGACCGAGTCAACGCCGCTCTCCGGGTCCGGCACCGCCGCCGGCTCGTCGCCCACACGCGTCGCTGTGTCACGCGTGGTCTCTTCTGCCGTCGCGAAGTCCGCCGGGGGGACTCCGCCATCCACCAGCGCTGAATCCGCGGCCATCTGGCCCGGCGGCGCCTCCGGGGACGGAAACAGGAAGTTGCTCAAGAAGATCACGCCGATCGTGAGCACGACGGCCATTACTACTCGCTTCTCCATCTATCCTCTATCCGGTATGGTTTCGTCGCTCGACCACGCGGCGTTTGCTCCAGCTTCGGGCACCGGGTCAGGGCCGTGGCCGCCGAACGGATGGCACCGACCCAGGCGTTTCATCGCCAACCACGAGCCGCGGGCCGCGCCGTGTGTTTCCACGGCCTGCCGGGCGAACTCGGAGCAGCTCGGTGTATAGCGGCAACTCGCCGGCAGGATTGGCGACAGGCCCGCCTGATAGGCCCGGATCCAGAAAAGGAGAAAGCTCTTCATTTGCCCCCCAGGCAACGACCGAACGCCTCGCGCAGCGCGCCTGCACCCACATTGTATGCAGCGGGTCGCGCGCGAACGAGGATCATCGGCGCCGGCTCTTCGTCCTGCGCGGCGCCCAGCCAATCCGTACGCACGAACTCGCGCAGCCGGCGCTTCAGCCGGTTGCGCTGCACGATCGTGTGTCCGTAACGGGGAACGACTATGCCGGCCCTTGCCGACCGAGTCGGGGAGTCGCTTCGATATACTTCGAGCGGTCCGCACCGCCGCCTCGAGCCCTCTCGAAGCAGGGTTCGGATCTCCGGCCCGCGCCGTAGCCGAGCCGACCTGGGGTACCGGAAACGGTGGCCGTCACCCAAGGGTCAGGCGGTCGCTAGCGGGGGGACTACCGGCGGTGCTTCGGGCTGATCTCGTCGCTCACCGTCAAGGAGTGACGCCCCTTACGGCGGCGGCGGGCCAGCACCTTGCGGCCGGCCTTTGACTTCATACGGGCCCTGAAGCCGTGGTCCTTCAGTCTCTTGCGTCTACTTGGATTTCTGAACGTCGGCTGCATTATCTTCTCACTCGTGCATCGGGGCCAGTGCCCCGCTCGTTTGACAGAGAGCCTTGAAAACTAGGGTCAATTCACTATGCTGTCAATCATCCCCACGGCTTTCGATCCCGTGCTTTCGAGACGTCTCCCTGAAAATTGACACTGTCTGGCCCGCTCTCTACAATGGACGGCCCCGTGTACCTTCCCAATCAATTGGGCGCCCATGGAGCTGACGGCCGCCGAAGTGTGGACTTCGATCGTTACCGCCGCGCGGGACGTGCTGCCCGAGCAGACGTTTCGTACGTGGCTTGCCTCCACCGAGGCCGTGGGCCTGGTTGACGACACCCTTGTCGTCGCTGCGCCCACCCGCTTCGCAGTGGAGTGGATCGAGGACAAGTATGGCGACCTCCTGCGGGACCTGGCGGGCAAAACGCTCGGTCGCCCACTGAATCTCCGGTTCGAACACCACGGAGTGGGGGAGCGACTGGTCTTTCCGGAGATCGGCACGGGCGAACCGTTGGCGGCCAGCGAGAGGGCGCCAGAGCCGGCTCCGACTGCCGCTGCCGCTACCCGCACGGCCAGCGAGGGGGCGCGCCAGGCAGGCTTGAACGAGCGCTACACGTTCGAACGCTTCGTCGTCGGCGGGAACAGCCAGCTCGCCGCCGCGGCATGCCGGGGAGTCGCCGACTCGCCGGCGCAGCTCTACAACCCGCTATTCATCTATGGGGATACCGGGCTCGGCAAGACACACCTCATGCATGCGATCGGAAGCGCGATCCTGCAGCGTTCTCCCGAGAGCCAGATCGCATACGTCCCGTCCGAGCAGTTCACCAACGAGATGATTTCGGCCATCCAGAGCGGCCGCACGGCAGACTTCCGCCAGCGATACCGACGGATCGACGTTCTCCTCGTGGACGACGTGCACTTCCTCGGAAACAAGGAAGGGACGCAGGAGGAGTTCTTCCACACGTTCAATTCGCTGTACGACGCACATCGGCAGATCGTCATCACGAGCGATCGACCGCCCCAGGAGATTCCCGGGCTGCAGGAACGCCTGGTCTCCCGGTTCGAATGGGGCCTGGTCACGGACATCAAGCCACCGGATTTCGAGACCCGGGTCGCGATCCTCCAGAAGAAGGCGGCGGAGGATCGGCTCACACTCGACGAGGATGTCATCGAGTTCATCGCCCGGAACCGCAAAGCCTCGGTCCGGCAGTTGGAGGGAGCGGTGATCAAACTGCTGGCGTACAGCTCCCTGACACGGCGTGAGATTTCGCTCGACCTGGCCCGTGAGGCGCTTGGACCACGTCTCGAGGAAGAACTCGGGGCGCGCGTTACACCGGTCGAGATCAGACAGAAGACCGCGGACGCATGGGGTGTATCGGTCGAGAACCTCGTTTCAAAGCGTCGTACGAAGCCGCTCACGGTACCGCGTCAGGTCGCCATGTACCTTATCAAGACGACGCTGGATCTTCCCTATACGGAGATCGGCGCCCTG
>JAUVPT010000180.1 GCA_030598525.1 Gemmatimonadota bacterium | reverse complement strand
GGTCTCGCCGGGACGCTTGCCTCGACAACCGGGAAACGGCGATCTTCAACGCCTGGCCCGCACAACACCGAGAGGCACTTCCTTGAAGCCACTGACATCGTGGGCCCCAGCCATCCTCGCCGTCTTCATCTTCGCTGCGCCGACCGCGGCCCAGGAACTGGATCCGCCGACCGCAGCCCGGGAATCGCGATTCGAATCCGCCTCGTGGGAGACTCTCCGCGCCCGCGCCTGGCCGCAGTGGTTCACCGACGCGAAGCTGGGAATCTTCATCCACTGGGGCGTCTACTCGGTGCCTGCTTACTCCGGCCCCGAGGACTACGCCGAGTGGTTCCTGCGCGGCCTGCAGACGGGCGATTCTCTGCGCATCCGGTTCATGCGCGATAACTACGGCAGAGACTTTGTCTACGAAGATTTTGCCCCGCTGTTCAAGGCCGAACTGTTCGAGCCGGGAGAATGGGCGGAGCTGTTTCGGAGCTCCGGGGCCCGCTACGTGGTCCTCGTCTCGAAGCACCACGACGGTTACGCGCTATGGCCCAGCGCCTACTCGAAGGGATGGAACAGCGTGGACGTCGGGCCGGGACGCGATCTCGTCGGCGACCTCACGCACGCGGTGCGCGAGACCGGACTCAGGATGGGGCTCTACTACTCGCTGGGTGAGTGGACAAACGCGCTGCACCGCTGGTACACGGACCCGCCCGAGACCATCGGCCCGTACGTGGACCAGCACATGGTCCCGCAGTTCAAGGAGCTCGTCGCCGCCTACCGGCCCGATCTCATCTTCGCGGACGGCGAATGGCTGAACTCTGCCGAGCAGCTGCGCTCCCGCGAGCTGATCGGGTGGTATTTCGACGCCGTGGGACCGGACGCCGTGGTGAACGATCGGTGGGGCAAGGGCAGCGATATCGGTTTTCGGACGCCCGAGTACAGCTCGGGAATCGAGCTCACCGATAGGCCGTGGACGGAAGTCCGCGGTATCGGCCGATCGTTCGGGTTCAACCGGAACGAGAAGCTCGAAGCATATATGACACCGGAGGCCCTGGTCCATTTCTTCGCGGCGGCCGTAGCGGGCGGCGGAGGGATGATCCTCAACGTGGGCCCGAAGGCCGACGGTCAGATCCCGTTGCTCCAGCAGGAACGCCTGCGGCAACTCGGTGAGTGGCTGGAGGTCAACGGCGAGGCGATCTACGGGTCGCTTCCGTGGCTGAAAGCCGGCGAGGAACGCGAGGTCACGCTCGAGCGGGTCGATCCCACGCTGGACTTTTCCTGGAATCGAAACGGCCCCGGGCCCCCGATCCGCGAGGACGACTTCACTGCCGAATGGTCGGGATACCTCGAGGCACCCGGAACGGGCGACTACACATTCTCGGCCTCGGCCGACGACCGCGTGCGTGCCTGGGTGGACGGCCGGCTCGTGGTGGATGAGTGGGACGAGGAAGCGAACGCGGCAGACCCGACGATCCGCCTGGTCGGTGGGACCAGGGTCCCGATTCATGTGGAATACCGCGAGGAGAAAGTCATCGCCTCGGTGCGTCTCGAGTGGTCCGGCCCGGGACTGGAGGCCGAGGCCATCCCGCAGTCAAGCCTGTTCTCAACGGCCGACGGCACGGAGGGCGATGGTCTCGCGGGCACGTACCGCTCGATGCAGCAGTACCTCGCCTACACGCAGAAAGACGGACACCTGTACGCGATCACGTTCGAGTGGCCGAACGGTGAGCTGGATCTCCCGATCGCCGAACCACGACGGGAGACTCGCGTTACGCTCCTCGGGCATGACGGTGACCTGCCGTGGCGGTACGCGGACGGAAGGCTCCGGATCGACCTGGCCGGCGTGCCGCCGGCGGAGATCCCCGGACGGTGGGCGTGGACGATCCGGCTCGAGGGGTACGCGGCGGACCGAGTCCGTCAGTAGCCGCTTCCACGCCAGGATGCCGGTGATTGGAATCGTGACCCGACCCGGGTCGTCTAACACCGGTCAATCGCGGCAGAATGTCGCGACCCGAACAGCCAACTGGGAAATCGAAGGAGCATCTCGCGATGGATGATTCTTGGACGCGCACCACCATGGGCCTGTCCCGGTGGGCGGCGCTGGCGCCGTTGCTGGTCGCGCTCGGCATCACCGGCTGCGGTGGAGGAGCGCAGGCGATCGACAGCCAGTCGACACGTCCCGGCGAGATCGACATCGACGGCTCGCGTGGTGACTGGAGTGGAGCGCTGCAGCCGATGGAGGACGGAGACCTGTGGATCGGGGCGAAGAACGACGGGAAGTATCTGTACGTCACTCTCGCAACTGACCAACGGCAGATGATTCAGCAGATTCTGGTCGCCGGAATGACCTTGTGGATCAACACCACGGGAGAGAAGGAGCAGACGTTCGGCATCCGCTTCCCCGTCGGGACCGGCGCAGGCGGTTTCGATCCATCGCTGCTGACGCTTGATCCCTCGGTGCAGGACCCTGCGCAGGATGCCGTGATACTCGAAAGCCTCCTGGCGGCCTCGACGAGTCACGCGGAGTTGATCGTGGGGAACGACACCATCCGGGTGGACCAGCCGAATTCAACCTCGATGAAAGCGGCCGTCGCACTGGACGACGCGCTCGTGTACGAGCTTCAGCTCGCACTGGTCCGCGACGCGGAGACGCCCTACGGCATTGGCGCGAGTCCGGGTGACACGCTCGTAGTCGGGTTCACTACTCCGGAGCTCGACCGGGAGGCCATGCGGGAGCAGATGGCGGCCGGGAGCGGTGGGATGGGTGGCGGTCGACCGGGTGGTTCGGGTGGCGGCAGGCAGGGTGGTATGGGTGGTGGCAGACAGGGTGGTACGGGCGGTGGCAGGCCCTCGATGCCCGAGCCGCTTGATACGTGGGTCGAAATCGCGCTGACTGGCCAGACAGAATAACTCGAGCCGCCGGGTCGAACAGCAACGACCGGCAGGCAGGCTCCGTTCTAGGGCAATCGGGCGATCACGCCGTCCTTCATCACGAACACCACGTCCCGGACGGCCCGGATGTCCTGCGTCGGATCTCCGCGTACTGCGACGAGGTCCGCCAGCGCGCCCTCGGCGATCGTACCAAGACCGGCCAGGTCGAGGGCCCGGGCATTGACGATCGTCGCTGCCTGCAGGGCTTCGGTGGGCGACATTCCGCCGCGAACCATCCACTCGAGCTCGCGCCAGCTCTCGCCGTGCGGGAACACCCCGACATCGCTACCGAGTCCGATCGTGACGTCCGCATCGAGCGCCGCCCGGAACGCCTCGAGCGATCCGCGGACTCGCGGGCTCAGGGCACTGTCGGGCATGTCGGGCTCCCAGCCGCCGGCGAGTCCGCTGAAGTACTCGTCATACGCCGCGGCAGCAGCGAGCGTCGGATAGAGCACGACGCCGTGATCGGCCATCAGGCGGAAGACTTCGGCCGTGCCGATCGATCCGTGCTCGATCGTGTTGACGCCGGCCAGCACCGCCCGTCGCATGCCTTCGGGTGAACTCGCGTGCGCCGCGACGGGGAGACCGGCGGCGGTCGCCTCGTCAACCAGGGCTTCCAGCTCCTCAAGCGTGAAGGTCGGAGCGACTCCCCCCCGGCGGCTGAAGTCGGCGTAGACCTTGATCACGTCCGCCCCGCGTCCCGCCTGCTCACGCACCGCCCGCCGGATCTCAGTGGTTCCGGTGACCGGCTGCGCTCCCTGCGGGAGGACGAGGTCCGGGTCCCATCCCCTCGGGCCGGGGGCGTACGAGGCGGTCGCGGCCATGGCGAGCGTGGCCGCGAGCACACGCGGACCGGGAATCAATCCGTCGTCGATCGCGTCGCGGATCCCGAGATCGGCCCAGCCGGCGCCCTCGGTTCCCAGGTCACGCAGCGTGGTGAAGCCCGACATCAGGGTCTGCTCGGCGTGGACCGCCGCACGCACCGTCCGGTAGGAGCGGGCCTCCCGCAGGACCTGGTCGTCCCACAACGTCTCGGAGTACGGGTGGAGAAACAGGTGCGCGTGCGCCTCGATCAGGCCAGGCAGCAGCGTGGCGCCTGGCAGTTCCAGGACTTCCGCGCCGGACGGGGCCTGGATGTCGCTCGCGGGGCCGACGGCTGCGATCCGGTTTCCTTCGATGAGCACGGCCCAGCCCTCATGGGTCCGCCCATCCTCGGCATCGAACACGCGATCGGGGCGAAGGAGGACGGTCGCGGGATGCTCGCCGGTAGCTTGGGCCGCCGACTGGGCCGGCGCCGGCGAAGGCAGCGCCAGGAGCGCAGGCAGGAAAGCCAGGCAGAGCGCGAGTCGCGAGAGGGAATTCTTCATCGTGCAGCTCTCCTATGGCCAGATTCCCCTGCGCAGCGTGACGTCGGCCACCCGCTTCACCGCCAGGATGTAAGCAGCCGTACGGATGTCGATCGGGTCGAGCGGGTCGTGGCCCCGGCCGAGCTCCGCACGCGTACTCTCGATCTCGGACAGCGACCCGTTGACTCTCTCCCGGGTGTCGAGCACCGAGTCGGTCGCCCGGACCATCTTGCGGAGCAGCTTCGCGTTGACCTCTTCCTCGTCCCACTGCTCGTTCTCGATATTCTGCACCCACTCGTAGTAGCTGACCGTGACCCCGCCGGCGTTGGCGAGGATGTCGGGCAGGACCCGGATTCCCTTCTCGT
>JAUVPT010000008.1 GCA_030598525.1 Gemmatimonadota bacterium | reverse complement strand
TCCTCGACCGGAACGGCTCGGACCTGCCGTCGGGAGGTGGCTTCCTGGAGTCCCTGTTCCGCGTGGCGCCCGGACCTCCTCTCGCGGAGGAAGTCGGCGTGACGGCGATCGCCGACGTTCGCGGTCCACTTACCGGACCCGATGGGGCCGCCCGACGCTTCGGCCCGCAAAAGGGAGCGAGCCAGGAGGATGTCGAGATACTGGAGGCGGGACTGGCGCGCCTGGGTGATCGATTGCACGAAGACCTTGGGCGGGACGTGGCGGACCTTCCTGGTGCCGGTGCTTCGGGGGGGCTGGGCGCCGGCTGCGCCGCGTTTCTCGGCGCGAGTCTTGTACCAGGAAGCGACTGGGTCCTGGACCGATTGGGCTTCGCCGAAGCCCTGGTCGGTACCGACCTGGTGATCACGGGCGAAGGCGCCTGGGACGCTACCAGCAGCCTCGGGAAGATCACCGGCGAGATCCTGCTTCGAACGGCGGCGGCCGGGGTGACGGCGCTCCTCGTGTGCGGACGGACGACAGGTCCGACTCCTCCAGGCGTGACAGTCGTCCGAGGCGAGGGCGCGTGGCTCGACCCGGATGACATCGCTTGCCTGGTCGCGGACGCCGTCGGCTGACGCTATCCTACCGGCTCCCTTTTCCGGCGGGGAAGGGGAGATCCGACTTCACCGACGGACCCATGAGAGGCATTCGAAACAATGGAGGATGCGGTGAGCACCGATACGGGCCACCCGGAGAACCTGATGGAGAAGCTGGTGTCCCTGGCCAAGCGACGGGGATTCATCTTCCAATCATCCGAGGTCTATGGCGGCGTCGGGGCGGTATATGACTACGGCCCCCTCGGCGTCGAACTGAAGAACAACGTCCGCGAGGCCTGGTGGACAGAGATGGTGCACCGGCGCGAGGACGTCGAGGGCCTCGACGCCGGAATCCTGATGCACCCCGAGGTGTGGGTGGCCAGCGGCCACGTCGAGGGGTTCACGGACCCCCTGATCGAGTGCCGAAATTGCCACCGTCGCTTCCGGGCCGACCACGTGGAAGGGGATCAGTGCCCCACCTGTGGAGTCAGCGGTCAGTTCACCGAGCCCCGCAATTTCAATCTCATGTTCAAGACCTTCATGGGGCCGGTGGAGGATTCGACAGCCGCGGTGTATCTGCGGCCGGAGACCGCACAGGGGATCTACGTCAATTTTCGGAACGTGCTCGACAGCTCGCGTCAGAAGGTTCCGTTCGGGATCGCACAGGTGGGCAAGGCCTTCCGAAACGAGATTACGCCGGGGAACTTCACGTTTCGGACGCGCGAATTCGAGCAAATGGAAATGCAGTTCTTCGTCGAGCCCGGCACGGACGAGGAATGGTACCACACCTGGAAGGAACGCCGTCTGGAGTGGGTCAAGTCGCTGGGCATCAGGGCGGACCGGCTGCGGCTCGAGCCCCACGGGCCCGACGAGCTGGCGCACTACGCCAAGGATGCGGTGGACATCGAGTACCTGTTTCCGATGGGCTGGCGTGAGTTCGAGGGTATTCACAACCGGACGGACTTCGACCTCTCGCGGCACCAGGAGCACTCGGGAAAGAAACTGGAGTACGTCGAATCGCACTCAGGCAAACGCTTCATCCCGTACGTGATCGAGACTTCCGCCGGTCTCGATCGCACGGTCCTCGTGGTCCTGGCCGATGCCTACGACGAGGAGGAAGTCGAGGGAGAGTCACGGACGGTGCTTCGCCTGCACCCCCGCCTCGCCCCCACGAAGGTCGCCGTGTTCCCTCTCGTGAAGAAAGAGGGGATGCCGGAGATGGCCGCTCGTATCGCCGCCGATCTGCGCGGTCGATACACGACGTTTCACGACGTCAGCGGCTCGATCGGTCGCCGGTACCGGAGGCAGGACGAGGCCGGGACTCCGTTCTGCGTGACGGTAGACGGCCAGAGCATCGCGGACGGCACCGTGACCGTGCGCGATCGTGACACTCTCGAGCAGGTCCGGGTGGCCGCGGACGGGATCTCGGACCACCTGCGCGAGCGGATCGAAGGGGAGGCGGGGAGCTGACGACTCTCGGGCGGGAAGGCGCGCTGCGGCCGTGGGGCTGACGACCGCGGAGATCCGGGACAGGGCCGAGCGATTCCGGGCGGCCGTGTTCGAGGAACTGCACGACGCCAGGTCGGGTCGCAAGGCGTGGCCGGAGCTCGCGCCCTTGTTCGAGGCGCAGGGGATTCTCGCATCCTCACGCACCCTCCCCGTGATCGAACGGGCGATGGCGTCGGCCGAAGAAGAGGAAGAGCGCCAGCTGCGCAAGCTCCTTCGCTGGGCGGCCCGGCATCATCTCGAAGCCCACAACGCCCGCCTCGACGACGAGTTCTCGTACTGGCGTGCGACCGCCAAGGTAGAGACGGGCGACGTGGCGGTCCCGGTCAGCCAGGCCGCGAACCTCATCCATTCGACCGATTCGCGTGAGGCGCGACGGCGACTGGAAGACGCCCGTCGCAATACCCTGGAGGAAGCGGTTCCCCTGCAGCTCGACCGACTCACCCGGTGGCGTGAAGCTGCGGCAGAACTCGGGTACGGAGGTTATCGGGAGGCCGTCGAGCGTCTTACCGGCGTCAACCTCCTCGGTGTCGCGAGCGAGGCTCGCCGCCTGATCGAGGAGACCGAGGACGTCTACCGTGAGACCGTCAGGGAGGAGCTTCGGCGCCGCGTCGGTATTCGACCTGAGGAAGCGGAGAGTCACGACGCAGGCTGGCTCAAGCGCATGCCATGGCTAGACGGCAACTGCCAGGAGGGCAATGTCCTCGGGACCCTGCGGAAGGACCTGAGGGACATCGGAATCCCCCTGGAATACGGTGGCCACGTGACGGTGGAACACGAGCCGTTTCCCGGTCCGGGCATGATCGCTTGCTGTACGCCGGTGCGGGTACCGGATCAGGTCCTGTTGCTGGTCACACCGACGATCACCCAGCCCGGCTGCGTGGCGCTCCTGACATCCGTCGGCCGGGCACTCCACTACGCGTACACGGACTCCAGGCTCTCGTTTGAGGACCGGGCCCTGGGAGACCTCGCCGTCGTGAAGGGCCACGGTCTCCTTTTCGCTGGCCTCAGTCGCGAAGGAGCCTGGGTGCGACGTACCCGCGGACTCCAGGGGCAGGCCCTCGATGAGTATCTGCGGGTTGCGGCCGTGGCCGACCTGTTCTCCCTGCGTGAAGCTGCGGCCCGGCTCGAGTTCGAGATCGAGATGTCCGACAGCGCCCGTCCGGGGGAACTGGGGCCCATGTGGGCCGAATTGCTCACCGCGACGACCGGCTTTCGCTTCGATCCGCGTTCGTTCCTGGAAAGGCTGGGCCAGAGATTCGGCGTCGCCCGGTACCTGCGTGGCCGGATGCTGGCCGCTCAGCTGCGCCGGGAACTGCGCGAGCGCTTCGACGAGGACTGGTACCGCAACCCGCGTACGGGTCCGTTCCTGGGCGACTGGTTCGCGAATGGGCTGCGCTTCTCGGCGGCCGAGGTCGCTGCCACCCTGGGCAACGACCGGCTTGGAGCTGATGCGCTGATCGCGGCGGCTCGGGAGCCGTTCGAATGATTCGGATTGCGGGCGCGCTCTGCTTCCTGCTGGCACTCGCGGCGGATGGTTACGGGCAGGAAGAGGTCATTGAGGCTGGCCGGGACTGGGCCACCCCAGGCGAGCAGCGGGGCTGGTACGCGCCGACGACCCCCGCCGATTTGGGCGAATATGTCGCCGGGCTGGCGGAAGCGTTCGATGTGGTGGCACTGGACACACTGGCCCGGGCCGACGGCGGTTCCGTGGAACCGGACTCGGCCCTTCCCGTGCTGCTCGTGCGGGTGGGGAAGCCGACATCCGAAAGCGGGCAGCGGCTCAGAGTTCTCGTGCTGGCCGGACAGAGAGGTGAGGATCTTTCGGGCACGGAGGTAAGCCTTCAAATCATTCGCGAGCTGGTGCTCGGGGAGATCGGGGCCCTGCTGGACGTGCTGGAAATCGCGTTCATCCCGGCAGCCAATCCATGGGGACTGCTGTGGTGGAATCCCGATGAGCCTTCGGGAGTGGACCCGACCCGCGACCACACCCTGCTGCGCTCACCGGTGACGAGGGGCGTGCACGACCTGGTGGCCCGCTGGCGTCCGCACCTCGTGGTGGAGTTGCGGGAGATCGGTCCGTCGGTCTACCGCGTTCAGGCCGGTTTGCCGAAGCACCCGAACGTCGATCCGGACCTTGCCAGCTACGGTCGCTTCTATCTGCTTCCGCACGTGGCCAACGAGTTGGCTCGCGCATCCGTGACCTTCCGCGAATACGTGTCGGTAGAGCCGGAGTCCGGAGGTCTCGGAACGCCATTGCTGGGAGCCGAAGCGCTTCCCGACGGGGCGTACCTTGCGCCAGGGCAGCTCGGGGCCGACCGGACGGGCAATTCACTGTCGCTGGCGGGAAGCCTCTCGATCATGCTCGCGGCCGCATCGATGGGCGGGGTCGACGGGCTGGCAGAACGTGTCCAGCTGCTCTACCAGTCCCTGGGCTATCTGCTGGAGGTTACGGCGGCCCAGGCCGAGGGCCTTCTGGAGTGGAAGGACTCGGCGCCGTCAGTCCTTTCACTGCGCCACGAGTATGCGGTGGACGAACGGCAGCCCGACCTGATCTGGCTGGTGTGGAACGACCGAGGACAGATCGTGCAGCAGACCACGGATCGGTGGCGCTCCGTCGTGCGGCGGACACTGGTCCTTCCGCTGCCAGCCGGGTGGGTAATCGAGCCGGCTGGCCAGGAATGGGCCGAGCTCGTCGCATCTCATGGATTCGAAGTCGAACGTCTGAGACGTGAGGAGAGCGTGGAAGTCGGCTCGTATCCGTTCGGGGTCATCGCCACGTTGCCGCGGGACCTGGGAGACGATCTGCCCCTGGATTCCGCACCCGACGGTTCCAACCTTCTCATACGTGGCGAGCGAGACTTCCCCGCAGGCTCATGGCTCGTTCGAGCCGATCAGCCCGGAATTCGCCTCCTGTTCACCCTGATCGAGCCGTGGTCTCGGGATGCACCGCTGGGCCGCGAGTCGGTTCCCGGTTCGACGCAGGCGGAGAATAGGGAGGGACTCGAGTTGTATCCCGTGCACCGCATCGAGGCCGAGACGTCGCTGGGCTCTCTGCGCACCGAGCCGGCGGATCTCGGTGCGACACGAGCCGGCCCCGCGGACTGAAAGTGTCGTGATGCCCCCCGGAGGATCATTCCTGCCGGCTCTCGCTCTGCTGGTGGCCGTGTATATGGGGCTCGTCCTGTGGCGTAACCGACGGCTCGCGCGTCCCCCGATCCTTGGAATGGACGGCGTGCCGATCCCCGGGAAGACGTTCACCCTGTCGGACGGGGAGACGGTGGACTACGTGGTCGCCGGGCCCACGGACCCGGCGAGCGGGGCTTCGGTACGGAGCCGTCCCCCGATTTTCCTGGTGCCGGGTGCTGACGGGATGAAAGAGACCTTCCGTTACCAGGTCCCGGCCCTGGCTCGCCGACGAACGGTCGTGTGCGCAACGCTCCGTCGAAGGCTCACTCACGAGGACGCTTTTGATCGCATGGTGGATGACGTGGCTGAACTGGCGACCGAGCTTGCGACCAGGGGCGATTCCGACCGCTTCGTCCTCCTCGGTCAGAGCCTCGGTGGCGCGATCGCCATGCGGTTCGCGATCCGGTATCCCGAGCGCGTAGCGGGCCTGGTGCTTTCGAACACCCTGGCGCGCATCAGCTACGACCACGTGGGTTTGAATCGAGCGCTGCTGGCGCCTCTCGCGATGGCCACCACACGGTACCTTCCCACTGGCATCGCCCGTGTCCTGGCCCGCGCCTGGAGTCGGCTCGAAGTGTGGATCTACGACGCCTCGGCGGGCAGCCAGAGGATCGTCGACTATGCCCTGTGGACAGGTCCGCGCACGGTTCCATCGTCCGTGTCGAACGCCCGAGTGGCCCGGCTCAAGAAGATCGATCTGCGCCCGGAGCTCCCGTTGATTCAGGCGCCGACGCTGGTCCTCAAAGGTCCGCGGGACCACTATGTGCCGCCGGCCTGTTCGCACGAGATCGTAGCGCTGGTGCCGGGGGCGAGGTACAAGGAGGTCGCCGGAACCGGTCATTGTTCTCACATATCCATGCCCGGCAGCTTCAATGGTCTCCTGCTTGGCTGGCTGGAGAGCGAAGTCGACCGAGGTGTCGAACCGTCCACGCCCGGAACACACGCACGACACGGAACGGAGGTCGGAGAGTGAAGGAGAATCAGCGCTTTTCCTCGCGCTGGGGAACCATGCTCGTCATGCTCGGCATGGCCGTAGGAACCGGCAACATCTGGCGGTTCCCGCGCGTCGCGGCGAACAACGGCGGCGGCTCTTTCCTGTTCGCCTGGGCAGTGTTCCTTCTTCTGTGGTCCGTTCCGCTGATCCTGGTGGAATTCGCGATGGGCCGGGAGACCCGGCGTGGGCCGATCGGCGCATTCGCTCGGCTGCTCGGGCGAGGCAGCGCCTGGATGGGGGCCTGGGTCGCCTTCACAGCCACCGCGATCATGTTCTACTACTCGGTCGTGATGGGGTGGACGATCCGCTATCTGTGGGGGTCGCTCACGCGCGGCATTCCCATGACGTCGCCCGATGCGGCCATGGCTTTCTGGGAGGGGTACGCGGGTTCGGGCGCGGCGGTGCTCACGCACGGGATCGCCATGGGACTCGGTGTCGCGGTTGTCGCGTTTGGCGTCCGCGGCATCGAAAAGGCAGCCCGCGTACTGATCCCCACGCTGTTCGTGCTGGTCATCGTCCTCGCCGTCCGTGCGATCACTCTACCGGGCGCGGAGCGCGGGCTGGCCTTCCTGTTCACGCCCGAGTGGAGCGACCTGCTTTCCGCTCGCGTCTGGCTGGCGGCCCTGACGCAGAACGCCTGGGATACCGGGGCCGGCTGGGGGCTGATCACGGCCTACGCGGTGTATCTCCGCAATCATGAAGACACGACCCTCAACGCCTTCGTGCTCGGCTTCGGCAACAACTCGGTGTCCCTGCTCGCCGGTATCATGGTGCTGTGCACGGCGTTTGCCATCATGCCCGAGGCCGCCGACACGATCGTAGGAGCAGGAAACGAGGGGCTGACGTTCATATGGGTGCCGCAGCTGTTCGCCCGCATGCCGGCCGGCAACCTGTTTATGATCCTGTTCTTCCTGGCCCTGGTGTTCGCGGCATGGAGCAGCCTGATCGCGATGATCGAACTCGCGTCGCGCGTGCTGATCGATTTCGGATTGAGTCGAGGCCGGGCGATTCAGATCGTGGCCGTCGCCGGCTTCCTGTTCGGCGTGCCGTCGGCACTGTCGATGGAGTTCTTCCGCAACCAGGATTGGGTGTGGAGCGTCGGGCTCATGCTCTCGGGCCTCTTCTTCGCGATCGGTGTTCTGAGGTACGGCGTGAACCGCTTCCGTACCCGCCTGGTCAACCGGGAAGGGAGTGATATCGAGATCGGCCGGTGGTGGTGCGCCGTGATGGTGTTCGTGGCCCTGGAGGCAATCGTCCTGATGTTCTGGTGGTTGAGCCAGGCCCTGGATCTCGACCACCTGGCGGCGACGCTCACGCCGTTCTCGAGTTTCAACGTGGGAACCGTATTGGTGCAGGGTGGTGTAGTGATCGCGGTTCTCCTCGCGGCGAATCGCCTGCTTGCTCGCCCGTTCGAGGGAGAGGACGAAGCGTGATGGAGCTGACACGGATCATGGAGGTCGGATGAGGAGAGTGACGTCGCTACTGCTGCTGGCCCTTCTGTCAGGATGCTCGGGCCGGCAGGCGGAGCCGGAGGGCCCGGCGCCCACGCCTCGTCCGGAAACGGTGGCGGAGGCCACAGGCGCGGACAACCTGCCCGAGGTCACGTTGCCGGAGACCGAGCGGACGGAAGAGGAGCGCGCTGCTCTCCGAATCGACCGCCTGGAGATTCGCGTGGACCCGACGTCGATTCGCGAAGGGGAGACGGCGACCGTCACCCTGGGAGCCTACGATGCTGCGGGCGAGCGGGTCACGGGAGCTTCCGGCCAGGTGTTCGTGGTGGGCGAGGCGGCCGAGATCGTGGGTGACGGAAGCGCAGTGGTCGGTCGACGGCCCGGTGAGGCCCGGGTCACGATCCTCGTGGAGGTCCCGGCGTCGGCATCCCGACCCGCCCGCACCCTTCGCGAAGAGGCCGTGTTGGAAGTACTGCCGGCCCGGGTAACCCGCCTGGAGCTGGTTATTCCAGAAGCGGCCCTGTTTGCAGGGGCACGGTACCTGGCGTCGGCCGAGGCCTGGTCCGATGTCGGTCCGCGCGCCGGCGCGGAGATCAGGTGGGCATCCTCCGACGAGTCGATCGTTCGCATCGGCGCTGGCGGCACCATGTTCGCGGTCTCGCCCGGTACCGCATTCATAGAGGCCGTTGCGGACGGTGTTACGGCCGACGCGGAGATCCAGGTGGTAGCCAACCCGATCCGGCGCCTCCGGCTTGATCCCCCTGAGACCAGCGTTCGCACCGGCGATGTGGTCCACTTCTCGGCCCGGGCACTGGACGCCGGAGGCGTGGAGGTGCCGGACGCTCCCATTGAGTGGTCCATCTCCCGCGTGGGGGGTACGGGCCAGGTCGCGGCCACAATCGGCGGTCATGGAGCGTTCGTGGCGGACGATCCGGGCCTGTATCGGATTACTGCCACCGTCGGCTCGGTTTCCGAGGTGGCCGAAGCGGCGGCCGCGCCCCGTCCACCGCGTCGGGACGTGACGCTGAAGGCGCACGGCATGGTGCCGCCCGAGGCCGGCGCGACCACCGACCTGTGGGTGTTCGAGGGTACCGACGGCCGCGACTACGCCTACACCGGGACGATGGCCGCCGCCACCATGTACGCGTGGGACGTCACGGATCCCACGAATCCGGTGATTACCGACTCGGTCAAGGTGGACGGTCGGCGTCAGAACGATGTGAAGATCAATGCCGACGCGACGCTCGCCATCATCACCAGCGAGGGTGCGTCCAATCGGCGCAACGGGTTCACCATCCTCGACATATCGGATGCAGCGCACCCCACGGTCATCACCCACTTCACGGAGGGGCTGACGGGCGGCGTGCACAACGTGTGGATCGAGGGTGAGATCGTGTATGCCGTACACAACGGCACGAACGCCGTGCACATCGTGGACATCTCGGATCCGGCGAACCCGGTGAACGTGGGCCGATGGCAGGTCGAGAACCCAGCCCGTTCGCTGCACGACATCATGGTGCTCGACGGCCTGGCTTACCTGAGCTACTGGGACGACGGCCTGGTCGTTCTCGACGTGGGAGCGGGGATCAAGGGAGGTACGCCCATCGAGCCGCAGTTCGTGTCGCAGTACAAGTATCGGACGCAGCACGGCGCCGAGTCATACGGCAACACGCACCACGCCATCCGGTACAGGAACTACGTCTTCCTGGGAGACGAGATCTTCGGGTGCTCGGAATGCGTGAACGGCCCGCGGGGGCACGTCCACGTCGTGGACGTCACGGACATCGAAAGCCCACGGGAAGTGGCGACGTACCGGGTGCCCGAGGCCGGTGCCCATAACCTGTGGGCAGAGGATGACAAGCTCTACGTCGCCTACTACCAGGGCGGTCTTCGCGTAGTGGACATTTCCGGAGAGCTCCGTGGCGACCTGTACCGCCAGGGGCGTGAAATCGGGTGGTACATGACGGAAGAGGCCGAGGGTCACAACTCCAACAAGACGGACGCCTGGGGCCCGCAGCCCTACAAGGGCAGTATCTTCGTTTCGGACTTCAGCTCGGGTCTCTGGGTGGTGGAGTTGGAAGACCCCCGGCAGGAGCTGGTTCCCTGAGCACCGGGGGGCGATGATGTTCCTCGAAGCCGAGACCTTTCGCGAGGTCATGGGACGCCTGGCCGGCGGTGTCACGGTCGTCACGGCCGTGGGCGGCGACGGGCAGCCGTACGGGTTCACGGCCACCGCGGTGTGCTCGGTGTCACTGGATCCGCCCCTCGTCCTCGTGTGCGTAACGCGGGAAGCCCACACGCCAGGGGCGATTCGAGCAGCGGGCCGCTACGCCCTGAACTTCCTGAGCTCTGGAGATGCGTCCCGCGCGGATCGGTTCGCCGCGTCGCGGGGGAGGAAGTTCGAAGGGGTCGAATGGGCCGCGGCACCGGGGGGCTCCCCGCTGCTGTCGGGGATCCTCGCATGGGTGGAATGCGACGTGGAGCGGGACGTCGAGGCAGGGGATCACACGATCTTCATCGGCCGCGTCACGGCAGCGGACATCGAGTCGGCGAACGAGGCCCCTCTCGTTCACTTCGGGGGACTCTACCACACGGTAGAGGCTTTGGACGAATGAACTACGAGAGCTTCAGCGATCTGGCCGGACGGATGTACGACGATATTCCCGCGGCCTTCCGGAAGGGGGTCTCGGGCGTGACGGTCGAGCGGGACGCGAGAGATCACCCTTCGCTGCCCGGAATCTGGACGCTTGGTGAGTGCGTCACCGATCAGTGGCCTGACGCAACCGGGGGCGTCGCCGACACGCGATCGGAGATCGTGCTCTATTTCGGCTCGTTCGGTGAAATCGCCGTGGGGGATCGGCGGTTCGACTGGGAAGCCGAGCTGTGGGAGACGATGCTGCACGAACTCCTGCACCATCGCGAAACGTCAGCGGACGAAGACGGCCTGGACGTTTTCGATTGGGCCCTGGATCAGAACTACCGCCGGCTTGCGGGCCTGGATTTCGACCCTCTTTTCCACAGGTTCCTTCCGGCTGACGAGAGTGGCCACGTGCGACTCGAGGGTGAAACGTTCATCGACGCCGTGGTGGGTCGAACCGAGCGCCTGGCGATGTTCGGTTGGCGTGGCACTGACTGGTCCATTCGGGTTCCGCTCGAGGCGCCCCTTCTCTGGTCACGCGTGCGAAACCTGGCGGGTGGACGCATGGGGGTAATCGTCGAGCGGCACCGGCCCTGGTGGAGCCGCCTTGCCCGGCGCACTCACCTGGAGCTGTGGGAAATGGACCGCCGGGCGCTCCCGGCGCCACCCGCGTGATGCGCTCGCCAGGGACGTTGCGATGAGACTGGGGGGCTTTCGAGCCGGGCGCCTTCTCGGGTTCCGAATCCGGATCGACTATTCCTGGTTCGTGGTGCTGGTTCTCGTGACGTGGACCTTTGCTTCGTGGCAGTTTCCAGAGGATCTGCCCGGCCTCTCTCGGATCGCCTACCTGGCGATGGGGTTTTCCGGGGCCCTGCTGCTCTTTCTCTCGGTTCTCCTGCACGAACTCGCGCATTCGGTGGTTGCCCGCTCTCGCGGCATCGCCGTGGAAGGAATCACCCTGTTCATCTTCGGTGGCGTAGCCGAGATGAGGCAGGAGCCGGAGCGCGCCCTCGACGAGTTTCTCCTCACCATCGTCGGGCCGCTCAGCAGCCTGGCCCTGGCCGGTGGCTTCGTCGTTCTTGCCCGCATGCTCCAGGCTTCTGGCGTAGCGCCGGCCGCGGTCGTTGCCGGTACGCTGGCGATGCTCAACCTGGTGCTTGCCGTGTTCAACATGGTGCCGGCCTTCCCGCTCGACGGTGGGCGGGTGCTCCGTTCGGTCCTGTGGCGAGTCACGGGTGACCCGTACCGAGCAACCCGGTGGGCTACGTGGGTGGGCCGAGGCTTCGGGTGGCTGTTGATCGTGTACGGGTTCTTCCTGTTCGTGAGCGGCATCCAGTTCGCTGGTGTGTGGGGAATATTCCTCGGCTGGTTCCTGTCGGGCGCCGCGACTTCGGCCTCGGAGCAGAACGAGCTCAAGCACTCTCTGCAGGGGCTGACGATCGAGCGGGTGATATCAGGCCCCGCGGTCTTCGTTCCGGGAGACTTGACGGCCGAGGAGCTGGTGGAACGTTACTTCCTGCGCTATCCGGCCACGGCATTTCCCGTCGTTCGCGGACGGAGCCTGGTAGGTGTCGTGGCGGTGGCCGATGTATCGCGGCTCTCACTCGACCAGCGGGTGGCGGTCCCCCTGTTCGAGATCATGTGCCCGATCGAGGAGGTCCCGGCTGTCGAAGCGGACCGGCCCCTCGTCGAAATGGTCATGGCCGTGCGAACGGGGAACCATGACCGGATGATGGTGATCCGGGACGGAGAAGTGCTCGGAGCTCTCACGGCTGATGACATCCTGAGCTGGGTCTCGAAACCAGGATCCGGACGCTCGCCTGGAGTGGGGGCGGAGGCAGCTTCCTGATGGCCACCCGCGGGATCGAGTCGCTGCGGAAACGGCGAGATCGGGCAGCCGAGTTGAAGCCGATCCTCGCGGACCGCTACCCTGATCTCACGGTCAGTCTCGACTGGGGCACGCCCCTCGAGCTGCTCGTGGCGACCATCCTCTCAGCGCAGTGCACGGACGAGCGGGTGAACCGGGTTACGCCGGCGCTCTTCGAGCGGTACCCGGATGCGGAAGCCTTCGCGAATGCGGACCGAGACGAGCTCGAAGGCCTGGTTCGCTCTACGGGCTTCTATCGCAACAAGGCCAGGAACATCCAGGGGATGGCGCAGCGCGTTGTCGCGGAGCATGGCGGCCGGGTTCCGGAGGCCATGGACGAGCTGGTCGAGCTTCCGGGAGTCGCCCGCAAGACGGCGAACGTCGTGCTGAGCAACGCGTTCGGCCTACGCGAAGGAGTGGTGGTGGACACGCACGTCAAACGGGTAGCCGGCCGGCTCGGTCTGACGGCCGAGACGGATCCCGTCCGTGTCGAACGCGATCTGATGCAGGTGCTCGACCCCGAGGACTGGCACTCGTTTCCGTGGCGTATGATCCTGCATGGCCGCCAGCGATGCGCCGCCCGCAAGCCTGACTGTGCCGGCTGCGAGATCCGCAGTCTGTGTCCGAGCGCAGACCGCCTCTGAACCGGTGGGTGGATCGAGACTCCATGCTATCCGAGCGACAGCAGCCGGCGGCGTCGATCGAGGACCGGGAAGCCTTCCGCGCTGATGCGCTGGGCCTCGGCTTCCTGCAGGTCGGTTTCGCGCCTGCCACCACGCCTCCCCACGCCGACGCGTACCTCGAGTGGCTGAGCCAGGGCAGTCACGGCGAGATGCGGTGGATGGCGCGAGAGGATTCGATCCGCAGGAGGCTGGATCCCCAGGAAGCGCTTCCCGGGTGCCGCACGCTCGTGATGGTCTCGCTGAGCTACGCTGCCACGCCCGAAGCCGAATTGGCGGGAGTGTCCGCCGGTCCGGGGCGAGCGGTGGTCGCCAGGTATGCCGATGGCCGCGACTACCACCTCGAGTTCGAGCAGCGCCTGGAGCGCCTGGCGTCCCTGGTCCACGATCACTGGCCGTCGGCGACGGTCAGGTCCTACGTCGACTACGGGCCAGTGCTGGAGCGGGACCACGCGCAACGGGCCGGCCTCGGTTGGGTGGGCAAGAACACCATGCTCATCCACCCGAGGCTCGGTTCATGGACCCTTCTCGGGGAACTGCTCACCACGGCGGAGATTCCTCCGGACCTTCCATTCGATGCCGATCGGTGCGGCACCTGCGTCCGGTGCATCGAGGCATGCCCCACCGGGGCGATCACCGGCCCCCGTGAGCTCGACGCCCGACTCTGCATCTCGTACCTGACCATCGAGCTGCGAGGGCCGATCCCCGAGGCCCTGCGCCCACAGATCGGGAACCGGGTGATCGGGTGCGACATCTGCCAGGAGGTTTGTCCGTGGAACGACGACGTGCCGACCGGAGAGCTGGCGGGCCTGGCCGCCAGACGGGGAGGCTCGGCACACCCGGAATCGATGATCAGCTGGGCCGAGGAACTGCTGGACCTGTCGGATGAGCAGTTCCGATCACTCTACGGTGAGACAGCCCTGGCGCGACCCGGGCGCGAGGGGCTGCTGCGAAACCTGTGCGTGGGTCTCGGTAACAGCGGTGAATCCGCCGCGTTGCCTGTCGTCATGCGCTGTTTCGACGAGGAATCGCCCGTCGTCAGGGAGCACGCGGCGTGGGCGCTCGCGCGCCTCGACACCGCGCGGGGTGACGCTTCCTAGCCGTGCTGGCGTGAGTCCATAGCTGCCAGCCCCGGACCTCCGAAGACGAGCATCAGCAGCGAAGCCGTCAGGAGCAGATTGAACTCGATCCCGCCGTTCGCGTCCGGCCCCAATACATAGAAACCCTTCGCCGCATGAACCAGCACGATCCCCATCATCATGTGGGTGGCCAGCAGGAGCGCCACGGGCGTAACGAGAAAGCCGGCGATCAGGGAAATCCCGCCCAGGAATTCGAGAAGCGTGATCGCCCATGCGGCGACGACCGGCAGCGGAATGCCGAGGGAATCCATGAAGGCCGTCGTGCCCTCCATTCCCCCGAACACGGCCGGCGCACCGTGCGCGATGAAGATCACGCCGAGCACTACCCGCAGAATCGCCAGTCCCAGGTCCGGGTTCACGCCTCGATCCATCATACCCCCCAATCTCGCTCAGTCAGCCTGCACTTCGATCACGCGGCCGCCGGATCGGTCCGATTCCGGGTCGCCCGCAGACCGCATCGGATCCCCGCCTTCGTTCCAGTCTGACGTTCCGCCGCCGAACCCCACCGTCTGGAGCTGAACCTGGCCCGAGAGCCGTTTCCGAATGCGGCGGGCGATGGCCTCCCGGGCCGGTCGCGCGAGGAGCAGAAGGCCCGCGGCGTCGGTGAGCACTCCGGGAGTCACGAGGACCACCCCTGCGATGAAAACAAGCAGGGCGTGAAGGAGTTCCTTGCCTGGCATGCGGCCGGCGGCCAGGTCCGCCTGCACACGCCCCCATGTGCGGATGCCTTCACGCCGGGCGAGCCACGCACCCACGATGCCGGTGACGATGACCAGGCCGACCGTCGGGCCGGTGCCGAGCCACCCCCCGATCCTGAGCAACAGGCTCAGCTCGGCGAGAGGAAGCAGTGTGAACAACAGGATGAGTCGGAACAATCGGTTCTCCCCTCGGAATACAAACGGGAAGATAGGAGGGTGAAAGAGAAAAGCGAAGGAGAACCCGGTCTCGACACCCTGCGGCCCCACAGGCGCGATATGGATTCAGCCTCCGCTCTCTCACGTCACGCCCGGGTCGGGTGGACATCCGTACCAGGCGCACGACCAAGATCAATCGGGGGTGTCACACGAGTGTCACGCAGGGAGCCCGAAAGCGTCAAAGGCACGACCGAAACAAGGGAAGGATCGAGCGTCCCCAGCGCCCCCGCCGGGACGAACGACCCATCCCTCGTTTCCGTCAGAGACAGACGGGGCGCCCCTGCGACCTCACGGTTTTGCGCCCGGACCGTACAGGTTCAGGTTCCTGTCGAGCAGGTCGGCGACCCCGCCTGAACCGCTCCGCTGTCTGTGCGAAACGGTACCGGCTTGGATCAACTGGGTATCAACGGTAGGAGCTGGGGAGGCCGGTAGATGGGGGTTAGAATCCCAGCATCGCACGAGTTGCAGCATCGATCCTGTCCGGCGTCCAGAACGGTTTCCACACCAGGTTCACGTCTGCTTTCTCGACACCCTCGACCGCCTCGGCCGCGTGCTGGGCGCTCATGAGAATCTGACCGCCGGCCGGACAACCCGGACTGGTCAGGGTCATCGTGACCTTCGCGTGCGCGTCCTCGACCTCTATGTCGTACACCAGGCCAAGGTCCACGATGCTGATGCCCAACTCAGGGTCTATCACTCCGCGGAGCTCCTGCCGTACGGCCTCCGCCAGGTCCAACTCACTCATTTGAATCTCCTGTTTCTGGATCCCGGTCCCGATATTCCGTGGCCGAATCGGCCAGATCACGGAGCGAGACGAGGTCTCGCCCGGCGGCATCGTAAAGCAACTCAGCCGATACGCGCGCTCGCACGAGAGCACGACCGGCTTCCAGTTCCGCCGGAGCGTCCAGGAGAACGACGGCGCACAATCGACCTTTTGACAGTCCGAACGCTGCGCACGGTCCTTCGCCCGGTTCTCCCCAGAACACGGTCTCGTCGGCAAGCGCCGGACGCCCCACGGCGTTGAGGCTCAAGTCGAACACTCTCGAGAAGAAATAGGATAACAGCTCATAGGGTACTCTCTCACCTGCCATGTTACGCCCGACAAGCCGTCCGTGTTCACGCGCATGCTCCCAGTGCTCGACCCGTGTGTGCCCGCCGAAGACCGGATCAGGGAATCGGGCCACGTCTCCGGCCGCATAGATGTGAGGATGACTGGTCTCTCCGAAGGTGTCCACCCGGATCCCATCGGCCACGGCGAGGCCCGCGTCTCTCGCGATTCCGTCGCACGGATCCATTCCGACCCCGACGACCACGAGGTCGCACGGAAGCAACTCGGCGCCGACTTCGACCTCTTCGACCCTCTGTCGCCCGGCGAACCGATCGATGCTCGAGTCGAGGCGGAACGACACGCCCTTCCCCTCGTAGTGGGCACGCATCCAGCGGGATAGGTCGGGAGGGAGCATCCGGGGCCACACCCGTTTCTGGCTCTCGACGACCGTGGACGCCACGCCATGCGCCGTGAGCGATGCCGCGAGCTCCATGCCGACGAAACCCGCCCCGACAAGTACCGATCGTGACCCACCGATGGCAGCTTCACGGATGGCCTCGGAGTCCTCCACGGTGCGAAGCGTGTAGACTCCTTCGAGATCATGTCCCGGAACGTCTAGTTGCCGGGCTCGTCCACCGGTGGCGATGAGAATGCGAGGCGCCCGGAACACGTTGCCCCGCGCGGTGGTGACGGTCATGGTCACCGGATCCAGCACCAGCACTTTCTGCCCGGTGACGAGTTCCACCCTTTCCTGCTCCTCGAACCAACCCTCCGGCTTCACGTAGAGCAGCGAGCGCGGAACGTCCGGGTACTGCAGGAACTCCTTCGAGAGTGGTGGTCGCTGGTAGGGTGGTTCGGATTCGTCGGTGATCAGGGCGATCGTGGAATCCGCGTCCACCTCGCGGATCCCATCCACGGCTGCCGCCGCGGCCAGCCCCCCGCCCACGATCAGGAAGTCGAAGACGCCCGGTCCCGGCATCGTCAGCTCCAGGCTCGGTCCACGAGCTCGACCGGGTGCACCACGGGAGTGCGATCGCCGGAGCGCATCAGGCCGGCGCCCAGGTACATGATACAGCCGGGATTACCCGTGGCGATCCAGTCGAACGCGCCACGCTGCACTTCGGCGAGCTTCGGGGCACGCACTCGTGCAGCCAGGTCCGGGTGCTCCAGGTTGTACATGCCGGCGCCACCGCAGCATCGGTCCGAAGAAGGAAGTGCCTCGACCTCGAGTCCCGGCAAGGCGCGGAGCACGTAGAGGGGCTCCTCTGTGACGCCCTGCCCGTGGTGCAGGTGACACGGGGCGTCGTAACCCACTCGTCCCTCCAGGACAGTCCTGCCACCTGGGACCCCATCCGGCCCTCCGGACCGTCTCAATTCGGCGGCCAGGATCTCGGTGACATCGCGGACCCTTTTGGAAAGGGCTTCGGCACGCTCCCTCCACTCCGTCTCATCCGCGAACCACGCCGGGTAGTCCTTGAGTCCAGCCCCGCAGCCCGCCGAGTCGGTGACGATCCAGTCGCAGTCGGTACGTTCGAAGACCTCGATGTTTCGCCGGGCCTGCTCCCGGGCCTCCTCCAGGAGCCCCGCGTGAGCGTGAAGAGCGCCGCAGCACGTCTGCTCGGGTGCTTCGATCTCACGGTAGCCGGTTGCGGCCAGGGTGCGTCTTGTTGCGTCGTGGACGTGCGCGAAGAGACCGTCCATTACGCAGCCGGTCAGGAGAACGTAGGTCGTCTCATCGTTCTCTTCCGAATGGCGATCGTCGGCAGACGGAGTTGGGGCCGATGTGGACGCCGCGGTGTGCCCGAACACAGGCCGGGTCGCGGCGAGAAGACGAAGCAGCTGCCCTGCCTTCCCGGGAAGAAACCGACCGAGAGCGCTGGCGAGACCGAAGGATCGAAGGAATCGAGCCGCGGCATAGGTCACTCGCCCGGCACCCGGGTTCGTGAGAGCCGACAGGAGCCATCGCTCCCGGCGTCGTGCCGCCGGGCGAGGAGGTATCCGGGCTCGGGCCCTCTCGAGGAGGTGTCCGTATGGAACCCCGGCGGGGCAGACGGACTCACATGCCCTGCACCCAAGGCAACGGCCCAGGTGCACCGAGAACGCCCCGGCCGGATTCACCCGTCCGTCGGCTTCCGCCCGCATCAGATAGAGGCGACCCCTCGGCGAGTCGTTTTCCTCCCGAAGGATATCCCAGGTGGGGCACACCGGGACGCAGAAACCGCAGTGCACGCAAGCGGAGAGGAACTCGTCCGTGATGATCGATTGCGGTACGCGCTCAACCAGGTTCACGTCGAGTACTGCGTTTCCCGGCACGCCTACTCGGCCGGCGGAGGTGGAGAGGGATCGGAGGATGAATGATCGTGAATGATCTTCCACCCGCCGCTGGTATGCCGGAGAACCAGGGTGAAGGGTCCCGAGCCTGTGACAGTTTCGCCCTCATACAGGATCCATCGCGCGGTGGCGATCGCTTCGACCGCGGCCATCCGCCGCACCCTCACATCCTCGAATCGGAGACTGTCACGCGCGGCCCCTGGTTCGAACAGCGGCGCGTACCGGGCCCGGATCGACTCGTATCCGGTCAGCAGGCCCGCGCCACCGATGTACGTCGTGTTCTCGGACTCCAGGTAGTCGTCCATGAATCCGGCGAGCTCACCCCTGTTCCATGCTTCCGCCGACTCCTCGAGCATCTTCTTCACTGAGGCCTGGACGTCCGAGTCTCCCTCATCCTCGATCTCGATCGTGCACCCGGCCACGAACGACACCGCGAGCAACAGCGCCCTGAGCTTCGGTAACCTCGACCCGATCATGGTGACTCCTCCACCAGGTGCGCTTTGAAATGGGCCACGGATCGGCTCACGGCCTCGTCCAGTCTCGGATTCGTGCCGGGGAAGGGGTGTGAAGCGTCCATGGTGTGGCCTGCTCCATCGATGACCGCGATCTCTGCGGTGACGGCGGCTGCGTGCAGCGAATACGCTTCAGCCACAGGGACCGCCTCGTCCGCCGTTCCGTGCACGATCAGGAGAGCGGGGCCCAGGCGGCCGGCAGCCGCTTCCATGTCCAGCGCGGCCCGGTTGGCTCGAAGGTCATCCAGGACATCGCGGTGCAGGGGAAGGCGCTGGCCGGTGCGGGCGTTCAGGATTTCCATGACATCTCCGTCGCCAAGGGACTCGGCGAACCAATCCTCGTACCGGAACACCGAGCCGATGCCGGCCCAGGTTACCACAGCCCGAACCTCCGGCCGCAAGGCACCGACCAGGATCGCCGCCGCGGCGCCGCGACTATGTCCGATCACTCCCACCGAGTCCGGCGGATCAAGGCTGGCTACCCCAAGCTGGCCTGCCCGCACGCCATCCAAGATGGCTTCAAGGTCGGACACCTCGCGCGAGAACGTGTTGCGGGCGAAGCCCTCGAGGTCCGTGAAGTTCTCCAGGTCGGGACCGATGCCCGAGCCTGAGAAGTTGAATGACACCACGGTGGCCCCGGTGCGGGTCGCGAGGTTGTCAGCGAGGTAGGGGAAGAACCCCCAGTCCTTGAATCCCTTGAAGCCGTGGCAAACGACGATCAACCATTTCGATCGTCTTTCCGGCCCGGGTGCGTCATCCACATGGAACCGGATGTCACCGCGAAGGAGGCCCCCCTCCGTGGGAAGCTCGAACGGAACGCCGCAGAGTTGTGCCTCCGGGAAGTCCTCAGGCGACATGGTCGGCAACGTTGATGCCGTATCGGGCGGGGTCCGAGGACCGCGCAATCGTGCGACGATGTTGGCCGGTATCCGGGTCACGCTCCGTGAGGTCGCGGATGGGGCCGTCTCCCACGCGCTCGCCGTCCGCCGTAGCGATGATCCGGACCAGGGGGCGGTTGAGCGCCTTCGGATTCGGATTCGGCGCCACCACGACACCCATCTCACCCGTGTCGAGAATGACGAGTGTGGCGACCGGGAAGATGCCCATCATGTTGACGAACGCGCGGGTCAAGACCCTGTCGTAGGCACCCGTTTCCGCCTCCCGAAGCTGCCGAATGGCCTCATCGGGAGAGCACGGAAGGAACTGCTTGCTGTAGTTCGAGATCGCGGCGTCGTACGCTTCGGTGAGCGCGATGATGCGGGCGAAAAGGCCCTGTCGTCGCCGCCGGATCACTCGCGGATAACCGGAGAGGTCGGGCTTCATGTGGTGCTCGTACACGGCTAGCATAGCCCGGTACGGCAGATCCTCGAACCCCTCGACATTGAACAGCATCAACAGGCCGAAGTCCGGGTGCTGGCTTACCAGCCTCCACTCCTCGTCGTTCAGCCAGCCCATCTTGTTCAGAACGGCAGAGGGGATCAGCACTTTGCCGATGTCGTGGAACAGGGCCGCGAAACCGAGCTCGAACAACTGCTCGCGGTTCAGGCCCAGGTAGTCCCCGAGAGCGACGGAGAGGATCGAGACGTTGACCGAGTGCACGTAGGAGTGGTCATCGAAGTCCCGGAGCGTGAGCATGCCGAGCATGGTCGCCGGCTCCTGCAGCACCTGGTCCACCACGGAAAGGACGGCACGTTCCGCCCGCCGGGCTCCGATCGCCTTTCCGAGGACCAGGCCTTCCATCATGTCGCGTGCGACCTTCACGGACCGGGTGTACGTGCGCCGCGCCGCGTCGACCGCCTGCTCGCCTTCACTTCCCCCGAACATGGGCGAGGGCGGACCGAC
>JAUVPT010000319.1 GCA_030598525.1 Gemmatimonadota bacterium | reverse complement strand
GACCTCCAGACGAGTCCGGCCAGAACGCCGTACACGGCCACGGGCGCGATGAACCCCTTGTAGATCCGGTGCTGGAGCCCGACCGGCAGGGCCGGTACCGACTCCGGACCGAGTTCGGGCAGGCCGAGAGCCGAGAACGGGATCCCCTTCGCGGTCAGATAGAGGACCTGTGTTCCACCGACCTCCTCGAGTCCGTAGACGTGATCCTCGTAACGCTCAGGATTCTCCGCGATCCGCCGTTTTGCCTCCTCCACCAGCTCCGTGTAGGGGCCGTAGATCACGGCCTGTCGCGGGCAGACCTCGGTGCACGCGGGCTGTCCGACCTCGTTCAGCTGGCCTTCGTCCGTCGTGCCCGCCTTGGCGAGGCACATCTGGCACTTGACCATCGCCGGCGTAGCGGAATCCCATTCGAACTTGGGGATACCGAACGGACACGCGACCTGGCAGTAACGACAGCCGATGCATCGTTCCGGCTTCCAGGTCACGATTCCATTCTGTCGCTTCTGGAACGATCCCATCATGCACGCGGCCGCGCAGGCGGGATCGATACAATGCATGCACTGCTGCTTGACGAAGGAATCTCCGTCCTCGCCATCATAGAACTTGATAATGTTGCAGGTGTTCGCCGTCAGATCGATCGGATCGTCGTACAGCCGACTGTGTTTCTCGAGCTCCAGGCTGTTCGCCCGCCGGCATGCCGCCACGCAGGCCTTGCAGCCGATGCACAAGGTCGCGTCGTACAGCATTCCGGTGGCATCGGCCGGAGCTACCTTCTTCTCCCTGGCCTCGGCTTTCCGGGCGCCCGCCGCAGTCGCCGCGCCGAACGCGGCAACCTTGAACGCGCCCCGCCGCGAAATGTTCATCGTCATCCCCCCCCCAGACCGATTTCATCTTCGCTGGGCTGGCTCACCTTCTTGGCCGCGATGATCCCACCACCGATCGCGCCGCCAATGATCCCCCCTAGCGCCATCGTGGCCCACGGGTTCGGGCCCTCTCTCTGCGTGAAGATCGGCGGATAGGTGGAAGGCGGTGTCGCTTCGGTGATTTCCACGGTCTCGTGCAGAGCAAGCGTAAAGCCCACTCCCTCCTCCGTGCAGCCAAAGCAGGGGTGTCCAAGGCCGATCGGCCAGGCGTCGTTCACTTCGCCGAAGTGCAGCGTCGAGCAGTTGGCGTGCGTGACCGGCCCCTTGCAGCCCATCTCGTACAGGCACCAGCCCTGTCGATGTCCATCGTCACCGAATTGCTTGACGAACCGGCCGGCGTCGAAGTGCGCCCTGCGAGGGCAGTGTTCGTGGATGACTCGTCCGTAGGCGAATTTCGGCCTCGCGAGCGCGTCGAGCTCCGGCAACGTCCCGAACGTGGCATACTGGAGCGCGACACCCAGGAAGTTGTAGGGATTCGACGGACAGCCCGGAATCGTGACGACCGTCTTTCCTTCAAGCAATTCGGGCGCGCCGACCGCTCCAGTCGGATTCGGGGCTGCCGAGGGGATCCCTCCCCACGACGCGCACGACCCGATCGCGATGATCGCTCCTGCGCTCTCCGCCACTTCACGCACAATTTCCATCGACGTCCGTCCAGCGATCTTACAGTAGATTCCGTCGTCCTTCAGCGGGATCGCGCCCTCGATCACGAGGATGTACTCGCCCTTGTGTTGCTCCATCGTGGCCTTGAGAACTTCCTCCGCCTGGTGCCCGGCCGCGGCCATCAGCGTCTCGTGGTAGTCGAGGCTGATCAGGTCGAGGATCAGCTCCTCGAGCCCCGGGTGCGATGTCCTGAGCAACGACTCCGTGCAGCCGGTACAATCCTGGTTCCCGAGCCAGATCACCGAGGGCTTGAGACCCTGAGCGGCATTCTCGGCAAACTTCGCCGCCGCCTCTGCGGGCAGACCGACGGCAGCCGCCGCCATGCTGCAGACCTTCACGAAGTCCCGACGATCAAAACTCGTCAGGCTGGAAGGTGAGGAGTCGAGAGTGGGAAGCACCATGTCTGCCCTCCTGGTGGTTTCACGACGTCGCCGGCTCACCAGCGCGAGCCCCCCGAACAAGTCGAGGACCTCGCGGCCGGAGGCTGGGAGCCGTGTGCCGCGGGAGCAACGCTCCCATCCTGTGCTTCAGGATCTAGATCGGCTATCCGGGCGGTCCGCGTGCTGCCGACGCCCGCCCGGGCGGACTCTTTGATGTCGTCCTGCTATCGGACCCCGGGGTCACCTTGACTCGTGACTTCGGTCCGTAAGTCGAAGGACAGCATCATCCGGGGCTCTGCGACCCCTGAGATTCGTCCCCGGCATTCATCCCAGCCGGTCGGATCGGGCAGTCGTCCGGCAGTTCCAGGGCGGAATCGCCGGACCCCCTCCAACATTCAGTGTAAAAGCAACACGTATGCCAACTTCCCGGTGCACCGGTTGAACTGGCTGCCCGCCGGCATATCGCATCGCTATCTTAGTGTATCATTGCCAGTTGCGAGCATCGAAGAGATAATGGAGGCATTCTTCAGACCAGCCCTGGCGGACCTCTCGGCGGGTCAAGCCGTCGGATCGTCGTGCAAGGAGTGGGACGGTTCGGCCCACCAGTCCGTTCGAGTGGACCGGCTCCGGGTGGTCTTCGACTCAGGGGTCGCTTCGACCCACGGGCACGAGGTAGAGCGGCACCTGGTCGGCCGGAAGCCCCAGCACAGAGCGGACGCGCTCGGGCTCGAGCCAGGCGATCGGAACACCGGACAGACCCAGCGCCGCCGCCTGGAGCAGGAGATTCTGTGCCGCATGGCCCAGGTCCATGTGAACGTAGGGCTCGGCTCCGGGACCGAGCTTCTCGTAGGCCCGGGAATAGACG
>JAUVPT010000293.1 GCA_030598525.1 Gemmatimonadota bacterium | reverse complement strand
CCAGCACGAAGACATACACGCTGATGAGAATCGTACCGGTCATTGCTGATACCTCACATTTCCGTCGTGCGTAACCGCAATCGCGGCAGTGATCTCGTCGTCGAGGTCGATGACGATCTTGCTCTCTTCGTTCATGATGTGCTGCAGAAGGACGGACACTATCCGGCCGAACATCAGGCTGCCATGAACCGGAAGCGAGGCCGCGAGGTCCGTCTGCCCAAGAATCAGGACTCCGTGACGTTCCACGACGTCGCCCTTCACGGTGAGCTCACAGTTTCCGCCGGTCTCGGCGGCCAGGTCCACGATCACCGAACCGGGCCGCATGCCCTTGACCATCTCCTCGGAGATGAGCTTGGGAGCGGGCCTGCCGGGAACGAGGGCCGTCGTGACCACGACATCCGACTTCGCGATGTGGTTCGCCAGGAGCTGCTGCTCACGCTCCTCTTCCTCGGCCGAGACTTCCTTGGCGTAGCCGCCCTCGGTCTGCATTTCGTCGCTGGCTCCCTCCCATTCGACGAACGTCGCTCCGAGGCTCTGGACCTGTTCCTTGGTCTCCGGCCGAATATCGAATCCCTCGACCACGGCTCCCAGGCGCCGCGCGGTGGCGATGGCCTGAAGCCCGGCCACGCCGGCGCCGATGATGAAGACGTTGGCCGGCGGAATCGTTCCCGCCGCCGTCGTGAGCATCGGGAAGAACTTGCTACCCGCTTCGGCGCCACGGACCACGGCCATGTAACCCGCCACGGTGCTGAACGCCGACAGGCAGTCCATGCGCTGGGCCAGCGTCGTGCGCGGCATCAGCTCCATGGAGAACGATGTCACCCCTCGCTCGGCCAGGCGCTTCAACACGTCCGCGTTCTCATGCGGCCGCATCTGGGCCAGGAACAGGGCCCCGGACGGAATCAGTTCTACTTCGTCGGTGCCATCTTCCCGCTTCACCGGACTGTTGATCTTCGTGACCACGTCAGCCCTTTCGAACAGGGCCTTCGGATCCTGGACGATCTCGGCGCCGACGTCACGGTACTCGTCGTCTGTGAAGGAGGCTCCGAGCCCGGCCCCGCTTTCCACGACGAACTGGACCTCGTCCGAAGCAAGGCGCTTGATCGACTGCGGGGTCATGGCCACGCGCTGATCGAGCGGCGTATGCTCCTTCGGGACAGCTATTCGCATGGGTTGTTCGCTCTCATGTAGGGTTCAACCGTGCTGGTCACCGCGCAGCGCCTCGATGACCGTCTACCGGGAGGGGGCAACTTCCCCTCGCCGGTGATGGCTACAGCGAGCACAATTCCCCCGCTGAGTAGCGAGAAGCGTGCCGCAACGCATGGTGGCCGGGACAAGCCGTCCCGCGCCAGGCGGGAGGGGTCGATATGCCGCGAAGGTGCTGATTGTCGTACCTTTCTGAGGATCTGGCGCCCCGTTCAGAGGGCGACGCGGTTCGACCTCGATCGTGTGACGGGTCAAGCTATCCCGCGGCGGGACAAAGTGACAAGTGGAGGTGGGAAACATGTGGTTTCGAGTGATCGGGATAGTTCTCATTCTGGGTTTCACGGGACCCCGGGCAGTAGCGCAGGAGTCGAGCGTTCCGGAGCGAGATGCGCAGGTCGAGCAGGCGGTGCTGGCTGCCCCCCGATCCATGCAGCAGGGGGCGACGGTGCTCGGTTATGGAGGGGAAGCTCGCCCCCGCGATCCGCTTACCGTTCTGCGCGAGGGAACGAATGAGCTGATCTGTCTGGCCGACGATCCAGAGGCGCAGGCATTCCACGTCGCTTGCTACCACCGCAGTCTCGACGACTTCATGGCTCTCGGCCGTCGGTTGAAGGCAGAGGGGATGGGCAGGGCCGAGATCATGGACGCACGCTATGCTGCTCTGGAGGCGGGTGAGTTCGTCATGCCCGGGCGGGCTGCGCTCTATTCCCTCAGTGCCGATGGTGGTCCGGAGGACCTCGATGGGGCACGAAGACTTGCAGTGGTGTACGTTCCCGGAGCGACGGCCGAGGAACTGGGGCTTCCGGCGCGGCCTGACGGGAACAACCCCTGGCTCATGCTGCCCGGCACTCCGTGGGCCCACATCATGATCGGCCGCTAGGAGGGCCAGACAGCGCACCTCCGGCCGTGGCCAGAGGTCGGCGACCATCGCGTCCCTCCCGGTACGCGAATTGTACTCTATGCCTTGCCGGGAGGGTGATCCCGAGTCGGCGATGCAACGCAATTGATTGCAAAATCATAATTTACGCTAATTGGGTGCGTGCAAGTGCCACCGAGCGTGTGGTGCAATGGGCACCTGTTGTGGCGTTTCCCAAGAGCGCGGATCGAGGCCATGAACTGTCTGGTGACCGGAGGAAGCGGTTTCATTGGGACCGTGCTCGTCGATTCGCTCGTCCGGGAAGGGCATGACGTACGCATTTACGACGTGCGGCCGAGCGCGGCTTTCGAAGACCTGGCTCTCCAGGCTGATGTCAGGAATCTGGATCGCCTGACGGAGAGTATGCGCAATGTGGACGTGGTGTTCAATCTGGCGGCTGAACATCGTGATGACGTTCGACCGACATCTCTGTATCACGAGGTGAACGTCGGCGGGGCCCGCAATCTCGTGCAGGCCGCCGAAACGTGTGGCGTCGAGCGGATCGTATTCACAAGTACCGTGGCTGTCTACGGTCTCGACTGCGGCGAGGCTGACGAGACGACTCCGACCGGACCGTTCAACGAATACGGACGGAGCAAGCTCCAGGCCGAACACGTCCTCCAGGAATGGGCGGCGCGCGATTCCGCTCGAACGCTGGCTATCGTGCGACCCACTGTGGTATTCGGGGAGAACAACCGGGGCAACGTGTTCACGTTGATTGACCAGATCCGGAGGGGGCGATTCGTTATGGTGGGAGACGGATCGAACCGGAAGTCGATGTGCTACGTGGGCAACCTTGTACCCTTTCTGTGTCGCTCCCTCGTGGTCGATGGAACCTCAATCTCCAACTACGTGGACAAGCCGGATCTCACGGCAGGTGAACTCGTCGCGATCATCCGAGCCGAGTTGAACATCGCAGGCCCTCGCCTAAGACTCCCGTACTGGATCGGAATGGCCGGCGGAACCGTGCTTGATGGTCTGGCGATAGCCACGCGTCGCCGGTTCCCAATCAGCAGGGTTCGAGTCAAGAAGTTCTGCGCCAGCACGCAGGTTTCCATGTGGGAGCCGCCAAGCGACTTCGTTCCTCCGTTCACGCTTGCGCAGGGAATCCACCGGATGATCCAGAGTCTTGGCTGATCCAGGGAGCGGTCCACGAGCCGATCGCCGACCCCTCAGGGTCCT
>JAUVPT010000057.1 GCA_030598525.1 Gemmatimonadota bacterium | reverse complement strand
GGCCTGCATGGACGTGAGACCGTCGTACACTTCGCGGGCCCGGCGCAGCAGCACCTGCACGTCGGGTGCGGGCGTGCCGACTTCCTGCGCCGCCACCTGCCCCGGAAGGAACAGAAGGGCCACCGCGACCAGAACCCAGCCGTTACCGGCGGTCGGTGTGTGCTTCATGACCCTCGGTGTATCCTGGCCCACTTGCCCTCCCGGTTTCGGACTCCGCGACGAGTCGTTCGGTCCTTATCTACCCGTCCGTGTCCGGCGCCGTTCCGAGGTTCCCATGTTCCCCCGCGGTGCCCTGCTCTTCCGGGCGCGTCAGACTCGAGGCCTCCGCGGCCTCGGCCAGGAGATCATCGCCGCGGAGCACCGAGTCCAGTTGCACGAGCGAGACCAGGACCTCGCGAGGCCGTGATCCGTCGGGCGGCCCCAGCACACCCACATCGTGGAGTTGGTCGATGATGCGCGCGGCCCGTCCGTACCCGATCTTGAGACGGCGCTGCAAGAGGCTCGTAGAGCCCGCTCCGTTGTGGATGACGATCTCCGCGGCCCTGCGGAAGTGTGGATCCCAATCCGCCATCACCTCGTCGCTGACATCGACCTGGCTGTCCTCCAGCTCCAGCTCCCTGACTTCCTCGAGGATGTCCGACTCCTCCGATTCCGCCTCCTGCTCGGCCCTCGCCGCGGCTCGTTCCCGATACCAGGCGATCAGGCGCTCCGTCTCGTGCGTGTCGAGAAAGGCGCCTTGAATGCGGTGAGGGTCGGACTCGGCAGGCTCGAGGAACAGCATGTCGCCGTTCCCCAGCAGACTCTCCGCTCCGTTCTGGTCGATGATCGTGCGGCTGTCGATCTTGGAGGCCACACGGAACGCGATCCGGCAGGCGAAGTTGGCCTTGATGAGCCCCGTGATCACGTTGACCGACGGACGCTGCGTGGCCACCACCAGGTGGATTCCCACCGCACGAGCCTTCTGGGCGAGTATCGCCAGCGGCGTCTCGACCTCTCCCTGCACGGTCATCATGAGGTCGGCCAGCTCGTCGATGATGAGCACGATGTAGGGCAACGTGCCCTCGTCGTACACTCCACTTCCCCAGCCTGCCGGTCGCTGAAGCTCATCTCCCGCGCGTATTCGTCGGTTGATCTCTCCCACGTTGCGGCATGCGTTGGCCGACAGGAACTTATACCGCCGTCCCATTTCGTGGACCGTCCATCTGAGGACGGCCGCTGCGTCATTGTTGTCCGTCACCACCGGGTGGCGGAGGTGAGGCAGATCGTTGTACACGATCAATTCTACCATCTTCGGATCCACCATCAGGAGCCGAAGGTCCCGCGGCGAGTACCGATACACCAGGCTCGTGATGATGGTATTGATGCACACCGACTTACCGGATCCGGTGGCCCCTGCGATCAGCAGGTGAGGCATTTTCGCCAGGTCCGCCGTGTACGGATCACCCTCCAGGTCACGCCCCAGGCCCAGGGGAAGCACACCCGTGTGCTCCTGCCAGCCGGTGGATTCGAGGATCTCCCGCAGTTGTACGATCTCGGGCTCGGGATTCGGTACTTCCACGCCCACGGCGCCTCTCCCCGGGATGGGGGCGACAATGCGTACGGATGGAGCCTTGAGAGCCAGGGCCAGGTCGTCCGCCAGGGCCGCGATCTGTCCTACCTTGACCCCTTCCGCCGGAATGACCTCGAACTGCGTGACCACCGGACCGGTCGTCCATCCGCCGATGGTGCTCTCCACCCGAAAAGTGGCCAACTTGTCCACCAGGATCTGCCCCAGGCGCTCGAGTTGACCGCTGGCCAGGCCCGATCCCCTGCGGGTGGGCAGTTTCATCAGGTCGAGGGGAGGGAGTTCGTCGTCGGACAGATCACCGTACTCGGGCAGTTGCGGAACCGTGTCCGCCGGATCTTCGTCCTCCTCGGCCGGCTCATCCTCCGGTTCGGGAGCGGTCTGCTCCACGAGATCCGGTTTCGGCGCCGGAACGGAGCTTTCCCAAAGGGACGGATCCGGTCCAGCGGAAGCCTCGCGGGCACGCCACGCCGACCACCACCCGGAGGCCACGGTGCCCGCTGACTGGACGCCCTTCCAGGTCCACCGGGCGCCCCACCTTACAGCCTGGCTGGTCAGTTCCACGGCCCGGCGGGGGGACACGCCCAGGGTGAGCACGACCAGGGCCGTCAGGAAAGCGCCGACGATGAGCTGTGCGCCGACGGTCCCGAATGCGGTCGTTAGGACACCGGCCGTCGCGGCACCCAACCAACCAGCTCCGGCCCCCGTCCCTCCCAGGGTGCTGCTCAGAAACCACCAACCGGCCGGTACGAAGAGCATCGCCCCTACGGAAAGAACGGACCAGCGGACCGCGGATGTCTTCTCCACGATCCCGAAGCACCACAGGGCCCAGATAAACGCCGGGACGGATACGAGCACGGACGCCCCACCGAACACCGTGTTGAGGCCCGTGCTGAGAAGTTCGCCGGCGGGCCCGATCAGGTTTCCGGAATCCGCCCGGCCGGGAATCATCTGTGGAACGAGGGCCAGCGCGACGAGGACACCGAGCGCTACGAGCCCTACGCCGAGCGCCTCCCGGCGCTGTCGCTCGTTCACGATCGCCGGCCTTTCAGCGCGGACCGCTCGACACTCATCACCCTGCTTTCTGCATACGCTCCAGGAAGTGAGTGTCGATCTTGCCCGCGACAAAATCGGGGTGCCGGAGCACATCCCGCAGGAATGGAATGGTGGTCTTCACGCCCTCGATGATGAACTCTTCGAGGGCCTGATACGCCCTTCCGAGGGCCTCCTCACGCGTACTTCCGTGGGCGATCAACTTGCCCAGAAGCGAGTCGTAGTACGGCGGGACCGAGTACCCGGCATACACGTGCGTATCGATGCGGATTCCAGGCCCCCCCGGTGCGTGGAACGCTGTGATCCGTCCCGGAGAAGGTCGGAAGTCGTGCGCCGGGTCCTCCGCGTTGATCCGGCACTCGATCGCGTGTCCCGAGAGCGTGGGAGGGCCTCCGATTCGCTCACCCGCCGCGGACCGGATCTGCTCCTTCACGAGATCCACACCCGTTACCATTTCGGTGACCGGATGCTCGACCTGAATCCTGGTGTTCATCTCCATGAAGAAGAACTCACCGCTCTCGGTAAGCAGGAATTCCACCGTTCCCGCGTTCGAGTAGTCGATCGCCCGACCGGCGAGGATTGCCGCGTCTCCCATCGCCTGGCGCGTTTCGGGCGTGATCGCCGGACTGGGCGATTCCTCGATGAGCTTCTGATGCCGACGCTGGATAGAGCAATCCCGCTCACCGAGATGAACCAGGTTGCCGTGCCTGTCCCCCATGACCTGGATCTCGACGTGTCGGGGACGCTGGATGAAGCGCTCAATGTAGACGCGCGCATCGTTGAACGCCGCTGCCGCCTCGTTGCGCGCCATCATGAAGGTGCTCTCGACGACGTCGGCCGACTCGGCCACCCGCATGCCCTTGCCGCCGCCACCGGCGGCCGCCTTGATGATCACCGGATATCCGATCCGCTCGGCCTCGACCCGGGCTGCGTCAACGTCCTCGACGGCACCCTTCGACCCTGGGACGACCGGTACGCCGGCTTCGATCATGGTGCGGCGGGCCTCCGCCTTGTCTCCCATGCGCCGGATCTGGTCGGCCGTCGGACCGATGAACACAATCCCACTGCGGTCGCAGATCTCCGCGAATTCGGCGTTTTCGGCGAGGAACCCGTACCCGGGATGGATCGCCTCCGCGCCGGTGATCTCGGCGGCGGCCACGATCCGCGGGATGTTCAGGTAGCTATCGCGGCCGGGGGGGGGACCGATGCAGATGTCCTCGTCGGAGAACCGAACGTGCAGAGAGTCGCGATCGGCCTCCGAGTAGACGGCCACCGTGCCGATACCCAACTCGCGGCAGGCCCGGATCACCCGTAGCGCGATCTCGCCCCGATTGGCGATCAGGATCTTCTTGAACACGCTTCGGACGGGCTCAGGTGGGGTCGATTCGGAACAGGACCTGACCGAACTCGACCGGTTCCGCGTTTTCCACGCAGATCTCGCGAATCGTGCCTGACACCTCGGCCTCGAGCTCATTCATGAGCTTCATGGCCTCGAGGATGCACACGGTCTGGCCCTTCTCCACTCGATCGCCGGTTTCGACGTACGGCGGTGCGTCCGGCGCCGGTGCAAGGTAGAAAGTACCGACCATCGGCGAGTTGACTTCAACCAGGCCGGAGGCGGAGTCCTCCCCGTCCTCCGAATCGGGAGCAGTCAGAGGCTGCGGCTCCGCCGGCGCGGCTGTAGCAGCGGCCACGGGCATCGCCGATGCCGCAGCCGTAGACACCGTCACCGGAGGCGATTTCGCGATCCTGACACGAGTGCCGAACCGGGAGATCTCCAGCGAGTCGATCCCCGACCCGTCCACCATGTCGATCAGACGTCGAATCCAGTCGAGGTCGATCATCGGGTCACCCGTTCGAGGTATTTGTCAGTGTTTCGGTCAACCTTGATTACGTCACCTTCATTCACGAACAGAGGCACCTGCACGATGGCCCCGGGTCCGAGCCGGGCCGGTTTGGTCGCCCCCTGCGCCGTATCACCCCTTACTCCTGGCTCCGTCTCGACGACCGCCAGTTCGACGAACTGTGGAAGCTCAATGGCCAGCACGGAACCGTCCCGCGTCAACCCCTCGCACTCCATGTTCTCCTCGAGGTACGGCAACTGATCCTCTCCGACCATATCGCTGGAGAGGGGGGTGATCTCGTACGTTTCCATGTCCATGAAGTAAAACAGGCTGCCATCCGTGTATGAGTACTGCATCGGCCGCCTCAGGAGGCGAACCTCCTGTACCTTCTCCCCAGCCCTGAACGTCTTGTCCACCACGCCGCCGGTCAGCACGGATTTTATCTTCGTGCGCACGAAGGCGCCGCCCTTCCCCGGCTTCACATGCTGGAAATAGGTGATCTGGTAGAGCGTCCCATCCAGCTCGATCACCATCCCGTTCCTGAAACTCGATGTATCCGCCATGCCAAGTCCGATTGACTGTTCATTTTCGGCGCCGGCCGCTCCCGGAGATGCCCCCGCCGGGGTCTGCTCAGAGCTCCCCCAAGTCGAGGGGAAACCCGGTCAGCACCCTCCGGCCGCCCTCGCCGGCCACCACGACTTCCTCCAGCCTCACGCCGCCTCGGCCCGGAAGATACACCGCGGGCTCGATCGTGACCACGTTGCCGGACTCCAGCGTATCGCGAGATCGTGCGTTCACGCTCGGCTGCTCGTGAACCTCCAGTCCGACTCCGTGGCCTGTTCCATGGCCGAAGCGGTCGCCGAAACCGGCTTCGGCGATCACGTCCCGGGCGGCCCGGTCGACGTTTCTCGCCGGTACACCGGCCTCAGTTGCCGCGATCGCCTTCTCCACCGCCCGGGAGACGACCCCGTGGATCTCCACCTGCCAGGCAGCGGGCGCGCCCAGAACGAACGTGCGGGTCATGTCCGAGCAGTAGCCTTCGACTCGGGCCCCGAAATCGATGAGCAGCAGGTCGCCTTCATGGAGCGTCCGTTCCCCGGGATGGGCGTGCGGAAGTGCGCTGCGCGGTCCCGAGGCGACGATGGGATCGAACGGCATCGACTCCGAGCCCGCCAACCGGAGACGGTATTCGAGCTCGACGGCGAGGTCCCTCTCCGAGACGCCCTCTCGAACTGTACCGAGTAGGTCCCCCAGCGCACTCTCGGCTACTCGCACGGCCGAGGAGATCGACTCGATCTCCCCGGAATCCTTGGTCGAGCGCAACTCGCCCACCAGGGGTCCGGCGGGCTCCCACATGACGGCACCGCAGGATTCGCCCAGTGCGCGGCGGTCACGGACGGCGAGGCTGTGGTCCTCAAAGCCCACCCTGGGACCGGAGTCTCCCTCCTCCAGACAGCGGGCCACCTCTGCGAACAGGTCCGAATCCGTAATGCTCACCGAGATCTCATCGCCTACCTCTTCAGAGGCCTGCGTACGGTATCGGAAGTCCGTGATCAGCGTCGCCGAGCCAGGCTCGACGAGCAGGAAGGCGGACGAGCCGGTGAAGCCCGTGAGCCAGCGAACGTTTGGGAGATGGCTGACCAGGAGAGCGTCGAGCCGTGATTCGTGCAAACGATCCAGGACCTGACGCAGCCTCAGGCCACGCGTGTCCCAGACCTCCTCCGGTTTCACGCGCCCGGACGCAGGTGGGCGGCCAGGGCTCTCATGCCCAGGAGGTAGCTGTCCTGGCCGAAACCGCTGACTACTCCCACCGCGATGTCCGAGAGAAGCGAGTGGTGCCGGAATGGCTCCCGCGCCCAGACGTTGGTCAGGTGGACCTCCACGAACGGCACGCCCGCAGCCAGGAGGGCATCACGAAGCGCTACGCTGGTGTGTGTGTAGGCGGCCGCGTTCACCAGCATGCCGTCCTGCCGAGAGCCGACGTCACGTATCCAGTCGGCGAGTTCGCCCTCGTGGTTGGACTGAACTGCCGTGACCCGGACGCCAAGCTCCTTCCCCAGCGCTTCCAACGCGGACAGGATTCCGTCCAGCCCCACCTCGCCGTAGAGCTGCGGCTCGCGCGTGCCCAGGAGGTCCAGGTTGGGGCCGTTCAGGACACCGAGGGACAGGTCCCCGTCCGTCATCCGTCCGTCTCCAACCGCCCGATCCAGTCACGAGCAAAGCGGCTCGGCCCGCTGCCATCCGAATCCAGGGCCTGCGCACCATCTTCTGGATCGGCCGCTCGATCGGCCGCGACTTCATCGCTCGCGCCGGATTCCACCGCAGAGGCCTCCGCCGGAGCCGGGTCGGACGTCTCGGGGTCTGGCAACGCACCCGCCCGTTCCTCGCCCATGCGCAACAACCGGCGCAGCTCTTCGGGCCAGGGGTTTCCCACCGGCCGCCCGAGCGGAACCGGAGCCTCGCCCACTCCCGCCACACCGGCTTCACCTGGAGACTCCGCTTCCTGCTGCGCTCCACCCGTCTCGTCAGAATGCGCTGTACCGTCGGCCGCGCCCCCCGGTACGTCCCAACCTTCGTGTCTCACGGCTTCGAGGCGAGCCAGGAGTTCGGCGTCACCCGGTGAGTCCCTGAGCAGCTCCTCGTAGATCTCTGCAGCCTCACGGTGAAGCCCCTGCTCCGAATACAGGTCGGCCATCGTTCGGGTCAGAAGATCGGCGTCCTTCGACGGCTCAGGCTCTTCGTGATCCGGTGCCTCCTCGAACCACCACGTATCCTCTGCCCGGACCGACTGGGACACAGCCCCGTTCAGGATCGCCTCCACCACCTCGTCCTCCGGCCGCCTCTCCTCTTCCGAGGCGTCGCCGTCGTGTGACCCCGACCCGGCGTCCCAACTTCCATCTGCCCCAACATCATTAGCCCGGGAGTTCACCGCAGAATCGTCCCACCAGCTGTGCGGGCCCTCTGCCTCGTCACCGCTCTCGACCGGTTCATTCTCGACCGGCTCGGCCGGAACCGGCTCGACGGAAGCGGTTTCCAGTTCTCTCAGGCGCTGACTTACCTCGAGGTTGGTGGGATCGATCTGGCCGAGGCGCTCGTACCAGTGACGGGCCTCATCCACATCCCCTCGTTCATCAGCCAGTCCTGCCAGCTCCCGGATCGCGACGAGGTTCGCTGCGTCCAACTCCAGGACCCGGCGAAACGACTCGAGTGTCTCGTCCACCCTTCCCATGTCACGCAGCGCGCGAGCCCTCACGATGTGGCCGCTGGGGTAGTCGGGGTGGCGAATCAGCCCCTCCTCGAGCACTGCGAGCGCTCTCTTGGGCTGTCCCGCCTTCCGATAGGCATCGGCGAGGCGCGCGAAGACGAGGCTCTCCGGCTGGCGTCGATACTGCTCTTCGAAACGCCGGATTTCGTCGCTGGCAGGAGAATCGGGACCCATTGTGCCTTCTGCGTCCGTTGAGCGGAATCGGGAATCAGTGCTCTGGCCCGGGAACGCGAAGAAGTTACCGGCCGGCGATCACCAGTGTCAACGCGCGTGCGCGCGGTTTGTATTGCCTGCCCCCGCAAGTCGGAATAGGTTTTGCTGCTTCCATTCGTGACGATAGGGTGACTGATCGGGGGGCCCGGTGGCCCCGTACTGGATAACGTCGGATCGCGTTCCTGGGTTCAGGACACAGAAGGAGTCGGTAGTCGTATGATGATGCGCTCGATTCGGGCGAACACGAAGTGGATCATGGTCTTCCTGGCCGTCGCGTTCGCGGCCTGGTTGGTGCTCGATTGGGTTCAGAGCCGGGACACGCAGGCAGCCTCGGGGGCCAACCCCGTAATCGCCGTCGTGAACAGGCAGGAAATCCGATACATACAGTGGAGCAACACTCTCGAGCTGGCCTTGAACAACGCTCGGGCCACGCGCGGCGACGCCGTGATGACCGATGAGGAAACTCGGCAGGTCGAGCTGGTGGCGTGGGACCAGTTGATCCAGGACGTGCTCATTCAGCAGGAAATCGACAGGCTCGGGATCAGGGTGACGGACGCCGAGGTACAGCAGGCATTCCGGCTCTCGCCGCCACCTGACCTGATGCGCTATCCGGCGTTCATGACCGACGGCGTGTTCGACTACGCCAAGTACCGGCAGTTCTTCTCGGATCCGAGCGTCGACGAACAGATCCTGCTTC
>JAUVPT010000018.1 GCA_030598525.1 Gemmatimonadota bacterium | reverse complement strand
GGAAAGGTCGCTCTACCAGCAGTCCGGCCCCGGCGGCGAGTCGGCCTGCTACGCTGTGTACCGCCGTAGCCTCCAGCGCTTCCTCCCGTGTCAGCGGTGGGAGAATCGTCGGCAGAGCGCGCGCCAGCATCGTCTTGCCGACCCCCGGCGCGCCCCGGAGCAGGATGTTGTGCCCGCCGGCCGCGGCGATTTCGAGAGCGCGCTTGGCCGTCTGCTGACCGGACACGTCGGCGAAGTCGTGCGCCCCGGAGGCGGGTGACGCGGCCGGACACCGTGCGTGGCTCGCCGTTTCGAGCTTCGCTTTGCCGCGCAGGAACTCCAGGACCTGCCCCAGGCTGCCTGCACCCAGGACGCGGAGGTCTTGGGCGGCCCGCGTTTCTGCCAGGTTGGCCTCTGGTACGATCAGTCCCTCGAGGCCCTCCATTCGTCCGAGTCGGAGGGCGATGGGCAGAGATCCTCGAACCGGCCGAATGGTGCCGTCGAGTCCGAGTTCCCCCACGAAGCCCCAGCGACTGACCCGGCTTCCGGGTACGTGCCCGGCGCCTGCGAGCACTGCCACCGCCACCGGAAGGTCGAACGAGGCACCGGCCTTCCGGAGGTCCGCGGGGGCCAGATTGACGGTGATCCGAAGCCCCGGGACGTGAAGACCCAGCTGGGCGGCAGCCGAACGGAATCTCTCCCTGCACTCCCGGGCAGCCGATGGTGCGAGGCCGACGATTCCGATCATCGGAGTGCCCCGCCGGATCGCCACCTCGACCCGGACCGGGATCGCCTCCAGGCCGAGCAGTGCAGCGCTGAATGCCGTTTGAACCATACCCGCCAGGATGGCGCGCGTCTTCAACGGATCGTCACCGCCCGGGTTGGAAGGCCACCTGACCGCACCTCAGAGAAACGTCGCGATCTCTTCGAGCGGTTTTCGGACAAGGGACGGCACGAGGGCTTCCGCCGCCGGGTGCCCCACCACGAGGATGAGAAACGGCCGCTCACGATCGGGCCGACCCAACAGGGAGCCGAGGAAGCGCATAGGGCTCGGAGTATGCGTAAGCGTCGCGAGGCCGGCCGCGTGGGCGGCCGAGATCAGCATCCCGGTGGCGATTCCGACCGACTCCTGCACGTAGTAGTTTTTCACCCGTTCGCCCGAGTCGTCCACGCCGTAACTCTCCGCGAATACGACGATCAACCAGGGAGCGATCTCGAGAAACGGTTTGTCGGCGTCCGTGCCGAGCGGCGCCAGGGCCTCGAGCCAGTCGGCCGGGGCCCGGTGCTCGTAGAACTCCGCTTCCTCGCTCTCCGCTGCTTCCCTGATCCGTCGCTTCGTCTCCGGATCAGACACAGCCACGAACCGCCACGGCTGACGGTGCGCCCCGCTCGGGGCCGTTCCGGCCGCGAGGATACAATCCTCGATGATGGACTCCGGAACGGGCCGGTCGCAAAAATGGCGGACGGTGCGCCTCCTGGAGGCCTCCATTCGGAATTCGCGAGCGCGGCGAGCCATCTCGTCATCGGCCAGCGGGCGCCAATCCAACGGCTCGAATCGGTCTTCTGTCATGGTATCCTCCGGAAAGCCCACCGGCGGCTACTGCCGCACGGCTCATCGCCACAACGTCACACGTGCTTCACGGCCGGGCAATCGACTGTCGCCCGGGGGAACTGCCGACCTATAATCGGCCCGAGCCACGAACACGCCCTGAACGGAGACGACATGGAATCGGCGCCCAACGGACCTCCGACCTCACCCGGACGCCGCGCCAGGCTGATCGGCTATGCCGCCGCAGTGGGCGCCGGAGCCCTCTGGGGAACCACGGGTCCGCTGAGCACGGCATTGTACGGTGAAGGAGCAGCCCTTACGGGGGTCGGGTTCTGGCGCGTCGCGGTGGCTACGGTGGGTCTCCTCGCCGTCGGTCTCGCGCGCCGTGAGCTTCTGCGGGTGGACCGCCGCGGTCTGCTGGCGGTAGGGTTGGGCGGCGGGGCGCTGGTGGCCCTGTTCGAGGTCGGCTACCAGTACGCCATCGCCGGTGTGGGCGTGGCCGGCGCGGCGACCCTGCTGTACACGGCACCCCTCATCGTCGCCGTCCTCGGTCACCTTCTGCTTCGTGAACGCCTCACCCCGGCACGGGTCGTCCTTGCGCTACTGGTTCTCACCGGCGTGTACTTCACGGTCCGGGGAGGAGAGGGTGTGGACACGCTGTTCGCGTCCCGGGAGGCCGGTATGGCGGCGGGTGTGACGGGCGGCCTGCTCGCGGCGCTCGCCTATGCCGGTACGACCTTGCTCGCCCGCTGGGCAGTGCCCCGGTATGGATCCTCACGGGTGCTGTTTCTCGAACTGGCCGGCGCGACGGTGCTCCTGGCCCTGTTCCTCCCGGCCTTCGGACAGCCGCCGGCGCCCCCGGACACCATCAGCGGGTGGATCTACGTGGGATTGCTCTCGCTGGGTGCCGTGGTCGGCGCCAATCTCCTGTTCTTCGGCGCGCTGAAACGCGTGGAAGCGGCCCCTGCAGCGGTTGCCGCCACCATCGAGCCGGTGATCGCGACGATCCTCGCGCTGGCTCTGTTCGGTCAGGCCTTGAGCGCCAGCGGATGGGGCGGGCTGACACTGGTCGTCGCAAGCGTTGCAGTGGGCTACCTGATCGAGGCCCGGGACGCACGACCTCCGGGCCCCGGTTAGCCGGAGAAACCGACGGAGCGCGCAGCGATTCGGTCCACGAGGTCCGGCGCCACGAGCTTCAGCCAGGGCCCCAGCTTCCCTTTCCGCGTCATCACCGTTTCGCGTCGCCGTTGAGCCGCCGCGCCCAGGATCCGGTTCGCGCACTCCGATGCGGTCATGATCCGACCGGAGCCCCGACCCAATCCATCCCCTACGGCCCGCTCCCGGATGCCCGTGTCCACGAAACCGGGATACGCGACGGTCACGCTGACGCCGTGTCGCCGAAGCTCGATGCGCAACGAGTCGAAGAAACCTCTCATGGCGTGCTTCGAGGCTGCGTATCCGGTCCGTGTGGGCACGCCGGTCAGTCCCGAAAGGCTGGAGACAGCCACGATACGGCCGCGCGACGCGATCAAGTGCGGCAGGGCGTGCCTGGTGCAATACACGGCCCCGAAATAGTTGACCCTCATGACGCGTTCCAGCGGCTCCAGGTCATCCAGGTCTTCGAACGCGGAAAGCATGGATATCCCGGCATTCGCGATCAGCATGTCCAGCGAGCCGAAATCCGCGCACGTACTCCGCACGGCGGCCTCGCAATCGGTCTCGCTGCCCACGTCTCCCGGGAGGATCAACGCCTGGGCGCCTTCTGTCCGGCATGCTGCGGCCGTCGCTTCGAGGTCGCTGCGACTTCGTGCCATGAGGCCCACGCGGGCTCCGTGCCGGGCCAGTTGCAGCGCGATTTCTCGTCCGATGCCCTGGGAAGCCCCCGTCACGAGGACCGCCCGGTTCCTGAACGTCCCTTCCGGCATGCGAACCTCCCCCGTGGGCATCCACACCCGTTTCCCCGCCAGCGCGAGCGCTTACATTAGCTCTTATGCCACCGAGCACAAACGCACCGAACGCCGCGCGCCTGGATCGCCTCACGTGGCCGGAAGCCGCCGCCTGGTTCCGTCGCGACCCGCGGCTCCTGTTGCCCGTCGGAACCTGCCTTCAGCACGGTCCGCATCTTCCGCTGGGAGCTGACACGATCGTCGTCGAGCGACTGGCGGAAGCGGTATCGGAGAAGACCGGCATCCTGGTGGCTCCGACGCTCGCGTACGGCGTGACCTCGGACATTGAGCGATCCTACGCCGGCACGGCGGCCCTGGAGCGAAAGACCCTTCACCGGGTATTGAACGAGCTCGTGGACTCATGGGAGCGACAGGGCCTGGAAGAGATCGTCCTCATGACGGCCCATGGATACGGCCCTCACATCCAGGCGATGGCCGCGGTCGTGGCGGACTTCGTGAGGGTGCGAGCGGTGGATATCCACGCGATCGACCTGGAGGCGTTCCTGCGGGGCGGCCAGGAGGCGGAACACGCCGGTGAGCTGGATACGGCGATTCTGCTTCACCTCGCCCCCGAGCTGGTCAGGGAGGATCGCGTGGAAGACGACAGCCCCGGCGAGGGGATCCGGAGGGCCGTCAAGGACGAACCGGTTCCGCCGATGGGTTCACCCGGCGTCGTGGGCAGGCCCAGCCTGGCTACGCGGGACAGTGGCAGGCGGATTTGCGAGTATCTCGTTGACTACATCTCGAGGCGACTGGATGCCTAGGAATATCAGGCGCTGGATTCCGGGCGCGGCCCTGGCGGCCGCCATCGGACTCATCACACCGGCACCCATGACTGCGCAGGAGGGACAGCTCGACGGAGGCACGTTCGAACATTCCGTGGGCGGCGGATTCGCGGGAACCGAAACATTCGCGGTGCGGCGGCGAGGCGAGGACGTGGTGGCCGTGGGTCGGGTGACCCGTGAGGGAGGACCCGAGGCGCTGCGGGCCCTGGAAGTGGGTTTGAGGTTTGACGGCTCCGGAAGGCCCCTGAGGTACGAGCTTCACACACGGGAAGGCCCACCGCTACACGTCGTGGTGAATCGGACGGGCAGCCGGCTGCGTGTGACGATCACGGCCGACGAAGGCGAGCGATTCACGGAGTTTCTGGCCAGCGAGCGCCTCGTGGTCCTGGAGCGGGAGATCGCCCACCATTACTACAGCCTGGCCCGTCGCCTTCGAGAGGCGGGCGACCCGAGGTCGCTGGACCTGGAGATTCTCGTGCCGTCGGAGGGCCGCACAGTCCCGCTCCAGGTCCGGGCGCTTTCGAGAGACACGCTGACCCTGCAGGACACTCGCGTGTCTGCTACGCGATACGAGCTGACCGTCGGTGGAGAAGACACCGTGTTGTGGCTGGCGACTGAAGACGGCCGGATCATGCGGGTGGCCATCCCCGGGCGCGGGTGGCAAGCGGCCCGAGTCGCCCGACCCTAGCCCCTGGCCACCGGGCAACAATCCGGGTGTTTCGGGTGTTCCAAGTGCGGGCCGGAGGGTGAAACCGCCGGCCTGTTTTCAACGTATGTACAGCGGACTCGGACAGATCCCGCTAATCAGTTGTCAAGGATAGAGATATGTCTCGCAAACGCAAGATCGCGATCGGGGCCGGAGTTCTGGTCGTGTTGGCGGTCGTGGCCACTTCCCTGGGCGGCAGGGATGGTGACGAAGTAGGGGTGCGGGTCGAGGAAGTCGGCCGACGGGATCTCGTCGCCCGCGTCACCGCGACCGGCCACGTCGAGCCCAAGACCTCCATCGACATCAGCGCGGACGTTTCCGGGCGCATCGTCCAGCTCTCGGTTGAGGAGGGAGATGACGTCGAGGAGGGCCAGCTCATTCTCGTGATCGATCCGGCCAGGTTCGAGGCCGCGGTGGATCGAGCCGAGGCGGCCCTTTCGGATGCGCAGGCCCGCGAAGCACAGGCCCGCGGCAGCTACCAGCAGGCCCAGCGCGACTGGGACCGGATCCGGCAGTTGAAGGAAGCGGCGGAAGGCATGCTCACCGAAACGGAGTTCGAGCAGGCGAGGACTGAGGCCGAAGTGCAGCAGGCCCTGGCAGAGTCGGCACGGTACGGCGTGAACATGGCTCGAGCCGGTGTTCGCGAGGCCCGCGACAACCTGGCCAAGACGGTGATCGAGGCGCCGATGAGCGGCCGAGTCACCCGGCTCAACGTAGAACGGGGCGAAACGGCCATCGTCGGCACGATGAACAACCCCGGAAGCCTGCTCCTGACGATTGCTGACCTATCGGTCATGGAGGCCGTCATCGAGGTGGACGAGACGGACATTCCCGAGATCTCGATCGGTGATTCGACGCTCGTGACGATCGACGCGTTCCGGGGACAGGAGTTCTTCGGGCGCGTGACCAAGATAGGCAACAGCTCGATCCGACCCCGAAGCCAGCTGCAGAGCAGTTCGGAGCAGGCCATCGACTTTGAGGTGCGGATCACCCTTGAGAACCCGGGCGTGGATCTCCGCACGGACCTCTCGGCCACGGCCGATGTGGTCACGGCGGTCAGGCCCGATGTGGTGGCGATTCCGATCATCGCGCTCACTCTCATGGACCCGTCGCAGTTCGAGCGGATTCCCGTCGAGGGAGAGGAAGTCCAACAGGGAGAGGACGGCTCTTCCGGGGAGACCGGTGAAGGGAGCGCCAATAGCACCGCCGCCGCCGAACCGATCGAGGGGGTGTACGTCCTGGATGGCGACCGGGTACGTTTTCGGCCGGTCGAAGTCGGCATCGCAGGCGACAACTACTTCGAGGTCCTGGATGGACTCGACGAGGGCGAGACCGTGGTCTCAGGAACCTACCAGGCGATTCGGGAGCTGGAGGACGGAGCGCTGGTAAGCGTCGAGGGACAGGGCGACCAGAACGGCCCCGCGGGGGCCGGAAACAGCGAGGGCTAGATGAGCGTCGACAATGACATCGTGATTCAAACCCACGATCTCAAGAAGCACTATGTGATGGGCTCGGAAACGGTTCGCGCTCTGCGGGGCGTGGACGTGAGCATCGAACGGAACGAGTACATCGCGATCATGGGACCGTCGGGTTCGGGAAAGTCCACCCTGATGAACCTGATCGGGTGTCTCGACACGCCGACGTCAGGCGAATACGTCCTGAACGGCCAGCCCGTGCAGGACCTGGACGATGACGACCTGGCGCGGATTCGAAACCGCGAAATCGGTTTTGTGTTCCAGACCTTCAATCTGCTACCGCGTGCCAGCGCCCTGCACAACGTGGAGCTTCCCCTGATCTACGCCGGCGTGTCGTCCCGCGAACGGATCGAGCGAGCGAAGGGTGCCCTGGAGCAGGTGGACCTGGCCGATCGTATGCATCACAAACCCAACGAGCTTTCCGGGGGACAGAGACAGCGCGTGGCCATCGCGCGGGCGCTCGTGAACCAACCTTCGATCATCCTGGCGGACGAGCCCACGGGTAACCTCGACTCGGTGACATCCGAGGAAATCATGACCGTTTTCGACGCACTCCACGATGACGGGCAGACCATCATCATGGTGACGCACGAGCCGCACATCACAGCCCACGCAGAGCGCGTGATCACGTTGCGAGATGGCATGATCGAGTCACACGACGCACCGCGCACGGTTCGCGCAGAGACCGTCTGAGGACGAGCGGGACGGGGGGACAGTCGTGAGGATTCTCGAAGGCATCCGCATAGCCCTGCAGCAGATCTGGGCCCACAAGCTTAAGTCGGTTTTCACGCTGATCGGCGTGATCATCGGGATCACCTTCCTCATCGCCGTGATCACGATTGTCGAGGGCATGAACCGGTACGTCCAGGACGATTTCGCGGGTGCCATTTTCGGGATCAACACCTTCTCGGTCGTGAGACGCAACCAGGTCCAGACCGGGTCGGAAAGCCAGGAGCACCGCCGCCGGCAGGCACGCAACCCGTACCTCACGATGCGTGACGTGGAGGTGGTCCGGCGGGCGGTTCCGGACGCGTGGCGCTTCTCGTACAGCGTGGACCGTGGGTTCAGCCAGGTCTCGTACAACGAGCGCAGCCGCAAGAACATTCGGGTGATCGGCGGCTCCGACGGGTACGAAGCGATGCAGGGATGGGAGGTGGCCGAGGGCCGGGGCATGTCACCACTGGATGAGCGGAAGTCGCTCAAGGTGGCCGTCATCGGGGCCGACATCGCGGAAAGGTTGTTCCCGAACGGCAGCCCGATCGGAAAGCGTATCCGGCTCGGATCGACACGGCTCGAGGTCGTCGGGGTGTGGGAGAGGCAGGGAGGCCTGCTCGGAGTCATCCGGGACGCCTCGGTGCTGGTGCCGATATCCACGTTCCGCGAGACCATGGCGTGGCAGCGGAACCGCATCGAGGAGATCACGGTCAAGGCGCGCTCCATCGAGGAGATGCAGGCCTCGATGCTCGAGGCCGAGGCGGCCCTGCGGCGTGATCGGAAACTTCGGCCCGGCGAAGACAACAACTTCTGGCTCCAAACCTCCAGCGACCTGTTGGGCGCCTGGGAGAAGATCAACAAGATCCTATTTGTGGCCCTCCCGGGCCTGGTCTCTATATCCCTGGTGGTGGGCGGCATCGTGATCATGAACATCATGCTGCTCTCCGTGGCCGGCCGCATTCGCGAGATCGGCATCCGGAAGGCCCTCGGGGCCCGGCGACAGGACATCCTGTTCCAGTTCCTGGCCGAGTCGTCGACGCTGTCGCTGGCGGGCGCCGCGATCGGGATCGGCCTGGGCATCGGGCTGGGCAAGACGGTGGACGCCCTCACCCCGCTCCCGGCGTCGGTCCCCATGTGGTCGATCGTCGTGTCCCTCGTCCTCGGCCTCGTCGTCGGAGTGGGGTCAGGGATCTACCCGGCGTACCGCGCCGCTAAACAGGACCCGATCGTGGCGCTGCGCTATGAGTAGGGGCGCCCGGAGAGGCATGGGCCTGTGGGCCACGCTCAAGGAGGGCTTGCTGGTCGCCTTCGACTCCCTGCGCGCCAACAAGGTGCGGAGCGGTCTCACGATCCTCGGTGTCACCATCGGGGTGATGGTCGTGCTGGTGATGGCGGCCGTGGTGCAGGGAATCAATTCGAGCTTCCGGGACATCATCGCATCGGCCGGACCCACCACGTTCTACGTGTTTCACGCTCCGGCCGGTGGTGGCGGGGGGATCTCCACGGGTCTCGAGGAGGAAGAAAACGAGTTCATGCGGAACCCGCCCCTGGACCCGATATGGACCCGGGAGCTGGCCCGCCTGGACGCGATCCGGCTGGTGGCGCCCGGCGTAGACCTGGGCGATTTCGGCTATCACGCCCGGTCTGGCGACAGCGACGTCCGCATCTCTCTATACGGGGTGGACGCCGATTACATGGAGATGGATGGCGGCGACCTGGTGGATGGGCGGTTCTTCACGGCGTCGGAGGAAAGCCGGCGTCGGCCGGTGGCCGTGATCGACTCGGCAACGGCGGCCGACCTGTTTGGAGGGCTGGACCCCCTGGGCCGGCGCTTCAACATCGGTCGCCCCGGCCGCCGTCAGGCTCCGTTCCAGGTGGTCGGAATATACCGACCGCCCGACAATTTCTTCATGGGCCTGAAGTCGCATTATGTTTTCACGCCGTTCGCCTCGCTGAAGAAGTCGGTGGGCGTGTGGGATCGGATGGTGTATTTCGTGGTCAAGCCGCATGAAGGGGTCGAGTTGGACGAGGCGCTGGCAGCGGTGGGGACGCGGATGCGGCAGCTGCGCGGCCTGAACCCGGGGGAGGACGACAACTTCAACCTGATCACGCAGGACCAGGTGATGGACTGGTGGAACAAGTTTACGGGAGTCTTCTTCGCCGTCATGGTAGCGCTGTCGGGCGTCGGTCTCCTTGTCGGCGGCATCGGTGTGATCGGGATCATGATGATCTCCGTCACCGAGCGTACGCGCGAGATCGGCCTCCGGAAGTCCCTCGGCGCTCGCCGCCGTGATCTGCTCTGGCAGTTCCTGGTCGAGGCGGCCACGCTGACCCTGCTCGGCGGGGCCATTGGCATGGCGTTCGGCGGGCTCCTCGTGTGGACCGTAGCATCGTTCACCCCCGTGCCGGCCTCCGTGCCCCTTTGGTCCATAGTCGTCGCCCTCCTGGCTTCGGTCTTCACCGGGGTCGGTTTCGGACTCTACCCGGCAGCTCGCGGCGCCGGGCTCGACCCGGTCGAGGCGCTGCGTTATGAGTGAGTCTCCAGTAACTTCCTGCCTGTTCGCCAACACCTGACGGAAAGGACGGCATGACGGATCACTCGGTCGACGTTCTGGCCATCGGCCCTCATCCGGACGATGCCGAGCTACTGTGCGGCGGTACCCTCGCCCGGTGCGCGGACGAGGGTAATCGGACGGGAGTTCTCGACCTGACCCGAGGCGAGGCAGGAACGCGTGGGAGCCCTGAACTGCGCGCAACCGAAGCGGCGGCGGCGAGCAGGATACTCGGCGTACACGTTCGGCTCAACGCCGAACTTCCCGATGCCGGGATCACGAACGACGGGGAGACTCGTGAGCACATCGTCGGGCTCCTCCGAGAGCTGACACCCAGGGTCGTGATTCTGCCGTTCCTGCGTGGGCGGCATCCGGATCACCGCCTGGCGGCAGAACTATGCAGGGACGCCTGTTTCCTGTCGGGCCTCGCCAGATACGGTTCAGGCTCGACCCATCGGCCCCACAAGCTGCTGTATGCCCTGGCCTTCAGGGAGGACCCCGTGAAGCCGACGTTCGTGGTGGACATCACGGAACAGTTCGGCCGGAAGATGGAGGCCATTCGTTCGTACTCGTCCCAGTTCGAGGGGGCGCAGCAGGCGGGAGAAGCGTTCCCCACCGGGCAGTCGCTGTACGATCTCGTGGAAGGGCAGAGCCGGCACTACGGAAGCCTGATACGGCGAGGGTACGGTGAGCCTTTCTACACGGAGGAAACAGTGGAGATTGAAGACGTCGCCGGAATGCGGGTACGCTCCCTGTGACGTCAACCGGATCATGATCTATCTCGATCACGCGGCTACGTGTCCACTCCGAAAACCGGTGTGGGAGGCGATGGACCGCCTGGTCGGCGAAGCGGACTTCAATCCCGCGTCCCTTCACTCTCCCGGCGGGCGGGCCGCAGCGGTTCTCGAACGGGCGCGAGAAGAGATCGCGACGGCCCTTCGGACCTCACGATCCGACATCCTTTTCACCGGCGGCGGCACGCAGTCGGACAATCTGGCCGTACTCGGTTTCGCGAGGGCCAGCGAGGGCACCGCTCGTATTCTCGTCTCCGCCGTCGAGCATAAGGCAGTCCTCGAGGCGGCCCGACGGGCGGGCGCGGAGGGGGCCGTCGTGGACGTGCTTCCCGTCGACTCGACTGGCTGGCTGGACCCGCAGACGCTGGCGGAGCGACTCTCCGCGGCGTCGGATCGCCCGACGCTCGTCTCTGTAATGTGGGCGAACAGCGAAGTGGGTACCGTGCAGCGCGTGCGGGACCTGTGCGACATCGCCCACCGGCACGGGGCCGTCTTCCACACCGACGCGGTGCAGGCCTGCGGCAAGGTGCCCGTGTCCCTGGAGGACGTCCCAGCCGATTTGCTCACCATCACGGCCCACAAGTTGGGTGGACCCGTCGGGATCGGCCTTCTCGTCCGGCGCGGTGACGTGCGTCTCGAGCCTCTTGCATACGGGGGGTCGCAGGAGCGGTCGCTGTGGCCGGGCACGCAGAACCCGCTCGGCGCAGCGGGTTTCGCAGAGGCGATTCGGCTGGCCACTTCCGAACTGCCGGGATCCGCCGATCGCTGGAGGGCACTCCGGGTCGTGCTGGAGGACCGGCTGTGCGCAGCGATCCCCGAAGTGACGGTCCACGGGAAAGGGGCTCCGGAACGCCTTCCGCAGCTCCTCAGCGTCGGCGTCCCGGGCTGCGATCAGGCGGCACTCTTGACCTCCCTCGACCTGGCGGGCGTGGCCATATCCGCCGGCTCCGCGTGCGCCAGCGGGGCTTCAACCGGCTCTCACGTCCTGGAAGCGATCGGGGTCCGGCCGGCTGGATCCTACGCGGTGCTTCGATTCAGCTTCGGGCCCTCCACGACGGTGGCTGACATCGATACGGCCGTAGCCGAGGTGACGAAGTCCGTCCTGCGGCTTCGCGGAACGGACGCGTGACCGGGGCATCGGTTCTCGTCGCCATGTCGGGTGGAGTGGACTCGAGCGTGGCCGCTGCCATGCTCGTCCGCGAGGGCTACCGCGTCATCGGCGCCACGATGAAGACGTTCTGCTACTCGGACGCCACGGGTCCCGCTCAGAAATGCTGCGGATTGGAAGGCATCGCCGACGCGCGGTCGGTCGCGGCCGCTCTCCAGATGCCACACCGGGTGTTCGACCTCGAAAAGGAGTTCACGGACGACGTAATACGTGACTTCGTCCAGGAGTACGCGGCCGGGAGGACTCCGATTCCGTGTGTCCGGTGCAACAGCTTCACCAAGTTCAGGGACCTGGTCCGCCAGGCGGACCAGCTGGGGTGTACGCACATCGCCACCGGGCACTATGCGCGGGTGGAACGGCGCGGCGAAGCCTCACTTCTGTGTCGGGCCGAAGATGATCGGAAGGACCAGACCTACTTCCTGTGGGGGATCCCCCGGGCGGTGCTCGATCGGCTGCTCCTCCCGGTGGGCGACCTGGCCAAGAGCGACGTACGTGAAGCGGCACGGTCTCTGGGGCTTCTCACGGCCGACAAGCCGGAATCATTCGAGATCTGTTTCGTGCCGGACGATGACTACGCCGGCGTCCTTCGTGACCACCTGGGCGCGGCTCACCCGGCGCTCTCGCCCGGCCCGATCGTGCGGGAGGACGGGTCCGTCGCGGGGGAGCACCAGGGGTACGCCCGGTTCACCGTAGGGCAGAGGAAGGGGCTACCCGGGGGTTTCGGCGAGCCCATGTTCGTGATCGAGATTCGCCCCGAGTCGCGCACCGTCGTCATCGGACCCCGAAATGCGCTCGCATCGGTTGGCCTGACCGCGAGGGGCGCCAACTGGCTGGCCGACCCGCCACGCCGTGGAGAGAACATCGGGGTCAGAATCCGCCACGGTGCGCCGATCGTCGACGCCAGGGTCGTCGCCGTCAATTCGGAGGACTTCTCTCTGGAGCTCCTGGCGGCGCAGGACGCAGTGACTCCCGGTCAGAGTGCCGTGCTCTATCGCGAGGACGTCGTGCTCGGAGGCGGCGTGATCACGGGATCAGAAAGGCGCTGATCCGGGACCGCCCACGGTCAGTGGCGTAGACCTTCTGCCCTGGCCAGACGTTCGACGGCTTCGCGCCCTTCCTCCGACAGGTCCTCGGGCACGCCGACCACGACCCGGACCAGCTGGTCCCCCGTGCGCTCGCCTTTTTCCACGCCCTGGCCCTTGATGCGGAACGCGGTGCCGGACTGCGTTCCCGGCGGGATCTTCAGCACGATTTTCTTGTTGTCGACGGTGCGTACGCGGATTCGTGAACCCAGCAGCGCCTGCGCGACGTTGATCGGCACCTCGCAAATGAGGTCCAGCCCGTCCCGTGTGAAGAACCGGTCCTCGTGGACCTTGAACCGCACCATGAGGTCGCCCGGGCGCCCGCCTCCGGGCCCACGCTCTCCCTGGCCGGGGATCCTCAGCTTCGAACCGTCGTCTACTCCTGCCGGTACGGTAACGGCGATGCGCCGACGTGAGGAGACATCTCCCTGGCCGCCACATGCGCTGCACACCTCTCGCGGGATCTGCCCCCGCCCGATGCACGCGGGACACGGTCGCGGAACGGAAAACGTTCCCTGTCCGAAGGTCACCGTACCCCTGCCATGGCACTCGGAGCACGTGTCCGAACCGGCCCCGGGGGCCGCCCCCGTGCCGTCGCACGTCGCGCATTCCTCCGACAACGGCACGTTGATGGTGACCTTGCCACCGCGCACGGCGGTTCGGAAAGGGACCTCGATCAGGTACTCGACGTCGTACCCGCGAACCGGACCTTTCTGCCTATCCTCCGTCGTCCGTTTCCCGAAATCGAAAATCGTGCTGAAAATGTCGCCGATGCCGCCCAGGTCCTCGAACCGGAAGCTGCGCCCGGCGTCCGGCCCCGATCCGGGGGCAGGGCCCGCGCCCGGCCGGAAACCGCCCAACCCGCCGTATCGCCTCAACTGGTCGTATTTCTTGCGGCTCTCCGCGTCCGACAGGACCGTGTAGGCCTCCGAGATCGACTTGAACCGCTCGCCGACTCCCGGCTTGTCCCGGTTAGCGTCGGGGTGATACTTCTTGGCGAGGGAGCGGTAGGCCTTCTTGATCTCCCCGGCGGAGGCGTTCTGCGGCACACCGAGTTCCTGGTAGTAGTCCTTCGTGCGCGCCGACATCACTGGTCCTCGCCGCCTTCAGGCGAGTAGGTCAGCACCTCCACTTGCGCGGGGCGTACGAGGCGATCACGGAACACGTACCCGTCGACGAAGACGCGCGAGACCGTGTCGTCCAGGTCCCGGTCAGGCGTATCAACGGTCATCAGCGCCTGGTGCAACTCCGGGTTGAATCTCTCGCCCATCGCCTCGATGCGCGTGAGACCCGCCTCTTCGAGCTCCTTGCGCAGGTTGCGGAGGATCAGATCGAGTCCGGCGTCGAGGGCCTCGACCGTCGTGGTCTCGGGTGGAGTGGATGAGACGCGCGCAAGATCGTCGAGGGTCGGAAGCAGACGTCGGGAGAGGTCCGCCTGCGCCACCACGGACAGTTCGGCCTGCTCTCGCCGCGTTCGCTTGCGGAAGTTCTCGAACTCCGCTGCCAACCGCAGGTGTCGGTCACTGACGAGTTCCAGCTCCTCCGCCAGGCGCTGCGCCGGATCGTCCGGCGATTCCTCGACGTCACTCGTCTCTCCAGCCTCCGGGTCCTCGGCCTCGGGCACACCGTCGGCCTCCACCGGTGTGACCGCCGGATCGGCTACTTCTACCTCGTCGTCCAGCAGTACTTCATCGTCGGGGACGGTCTCGTCTATCGGCTCGCCTCTACGTCCGAACAAGTCTTCCTCCAGTCGTGCTTTCGAATCCGTGCATTCCAGCCCGATATTATACCGCGGCGTCGGCTTCCGCGCCCCCTCTGCCCGCCAGAATCTCGTCGATCCACCGTACCAGGTCGGTCGCAGCCTCGTCGGCTGCCGGATCACGATACAGGTCGTGGTACGCATGTCCGTACTCGATCACCCGGGTGTCTCCGCCAAACCGGGTCGCGAGCTCACGGCTGGCCGCGGTGCTGACGACACGATCGTCACCCGACAGTTGGACCAGGATCGGCGTCCGGCTCTGATCGGCTCGGCGAACCAGGATGTCCGCCTGCCGCCTCATATCACCCCAGAGACGAGCGCTCACCCGATGATGCACCAGGGAATCGTTCTCGTGCGCCGCCTGGTCCTCCGCCGTGCGGAATAGCATCCCGGAGCGGATCTCGTTGTCCATCGTGAACGCCGGGACCATCCGATCCAAGAGGTCACTCAGACGTAGCTTCCAGGCCGGAGGCCGCATGGCGAGATCCACGAAAGGAGCCACGAGGACAGCGCCCGCCAGGCTCGGGAATCCGAATTCCTGCACGTAGCGACCGACGATCAGGCCTCCCAGAGAGTGGCCGAGCAAGAAGGTGGGAAGCTTCGAGTCCCCGTTCCCGGTACGCCGCCGCATGCGGTCCAGGTCCATCAGAAGTCGGTCGAAGGAACCTGCATGCCCCCGGCGTCCTTGCGATCGGCCATGCCCCCGCAGATCCAGAGCGAAAAAGTCGAGGCGAGCCGCGGCCGCGCAGCTGGCGATACGCCCGGAACGGCCGGAGTGCTCCCCGATGCCGTGCCCGGCGAGCAGGCGGCCACGCGAATTCTCCCCCTCGCGGCTTCGGAAGAAGAGGCGCGCGCCCCCCGAGACCTCGAGCGGTCCCGTCCGTTCTTCCGTCATCGGCTCTCGAGTGCCTCCACCAGAAGTCCGAACGCCCGGGTGACCGCTTCCCTTCGCACCTTCTCCCGGTCCCCCGGCAACAGGTATGTGCGCGACAACGGCACCGGCCCCGCGACAGCCAGGCATACAGTCCCCACGGGCTTGTCGCGCGTCCCTCCGGAAGGGCCGGCAAGCCCCGTGATCGCCACGGACCACGTCGCTCCGGAGAGCGCCGCGACACCCGACGCCATTTCGGCGGCCGTCGCCTCCGAAACCGCCCCTTGAACTGCGAGTGTTTCCGGCGACACGGCCAGCAGGTTCAGCTTCGCCGAGTTGTCATAGGCAATGATGCCTCCCCAGAAGGAGGCGGAGGCTCCCGGAACCGACGTGATGTCCCGACCCAACCAACCCCCGGTGCAACTCTCGGCCACCGCAAGCGTCTCGCCGGCAGAGCGCAACATCTCTACGACCGTGACGGCCGGATCAGGACCGGATCGCTCCCGATTCCGTCGCGGACTTCCAGGGGTCAATCGGCGTGTCCCCCCAGAACGCGGCGAAAGTTCATGACGTAGACCACCAATGACACGATCGTGAGGGCCAGCGCCACGATGGGACTGATCGTCGTTAACCACCCGTGCAGCCCGGCCCAGAACTGGTTAAGCGATCCCGCCCACCCCTCCTCCAGGACGGGCGTGCGGTAAGCGAGCCTCAGGATCATCGAACCGATGAAGATGTTCTGAGCGAGGGCTTTTCGTTTCCCGAGCTTACTGGCCGGAACCACGTTGCCTCGCCTGGCAGATGCAGTGCGCAAAAATGTAATCAACAACTCCCGGCCGAAGAACACGGCGAGGACCCACAGGCT
>JAUVPT010000162.1 GCA_030598525.1 Gemmatimonadota bacterium | reverse complement strand
TCGCTCCGGGCCTTCTCCATAAGTCGGTTCGCCGATAATTCGGCAGCAGAATCGGTCGATCAGCTGGTGCCACGCTCCACGGCATGCACGGCGTCGATCATCTTCTGCGCGCTCTCCTCCATGTCGATCACGATGCGATCCACGCGATCCACGAAGTAGTTGTGCCCGATGCTGACCGGAATGGCGATCGTTAGACCAAATGCGGTCGTAATGAGGGCCACCTTGATGCCGCCCGCGACGAGCGTCGCCTCGACCTCACCGGCGATCTCGATCGCCTGGAAGGCCTGGATCATCCCGATCACCGTTCCGAGGAAGCCGAGCAGTGGGGCCACGTTCGACAGCGTGGCGAGCCACACCAGTCCGCGTTCCAGCTTGGAGACCTCGATCGCGCCCGCGTTCTCCACAGCCTGCGTGACGCGTTCCGTGCCCTCCTTGTAGCGCTTGAGTCCGGCAGAGAGGATTCGGCCCGCGGGGGCCTTCGACTCTTCGCACAGGGCCAACGCCTGGTCCAGCCGCTGCTGCGCGATCATTCCGTCGACCTCGCTGAGGAGCTTCTTGTTGCCCAGGGACTTCAACAGGAGATCCATGAACTTCCAGACGATGATCAGCATTCCGGCCACGAGGCAGAACATGAGCGGCCACATCATGAAACTGCCGGCCGCCCAGATCTCGCCGAGCTTCAACTCCTGACCCGTGCCGAGCCCTTGTGCATCCTGCAGAAGCACGAGCGCTGAAACAGTCAAGCTTGCCAAGGTGTCCTCCGCCGTAGTCGTTGGTCTGGTTTCTGCCCCGGCCTAAAGGCCTCCCGGTCGGGGGTTGAGAAGCTACCCGCCCCTTCCGCAGGATGTCAAGAGAAAGCCCGGGGTGCGGGCGGGCAGGATCAACGGCCGTCTCCACTGTCGTCGTGCACCCACCAGCGGGCGACATTCACCCAGTCCCCGCGCGAGTCCATGTCCGTGCCATACACCCGAGCGCGCATCAGGTCCACCCGGTTCAAGTAGTACAGAAACGTATACGGTTGGTCTTTGACGACGAGCTCGTGATAGCGCCCGATCAGCGAGCGTAGCCTCGCCCGGTCCGTTTCGAGCGGAATCGAGTCGAGGACCGTGTCGAGCTCAGGGTTGCAGTAACTGGTGAACTGGAACGGTTGCCCCACCTGGTCACACGCCCACAGGTCGATGTCGTTCAGGGGCACATCTCTCGCCCAGCCGATGATCACCGCATCGAAACGACGGTCGGCGCCGATGACCAGCGGGATCAATGCGCCCTGCTCCCGGATGACCGGCTCCACCTCGACTCCGATCTCGCCCAGGGAGGCCTGGACCAGGGTCTGGATGGCTGCCCGGTCCCGGCGCGGCGTGGCCAGGAGCTCGAAGCTGAAAGGCTCTCCGTCTCTGTCGCGTGCCCCGTCTCCGTCCGAGTCCGTCCAGCCGGCCTCGTCCAGCAGCGCGCTTGCCTCCGCCGGCGAGTAGGGAAGAGGCGCCCAGGCCGAGTCATACGCCCAGTGCCATGGGCCGACGGGCCCTGGGGCCACGGTACCGTTACCGCCGAGCACCACCTGGACGAGCGTCTCACGGTCGATCGCCATCGTGAGTGCGCGGCGAACGAGTGGGTCCGCGAATTCCGGCCGCCTCGAGTTCCACGCGATGAAGGCGTACTCCGGCGCGGAGTACGAGGTCGAGACCACCTCCGGATCGTCCCCGACCTGGTCGAGCATGGAGGGCGACGCGTCGATCACCAGGTCCACTTCACCGGTCTGAAGCGCGGCCGTGAGGGCGAACTCGTCCGGGATCTGCCTGTACACGAGACGGTCCACGTACGGCCGCCCCCCCAGTTCCTCCGGAAAGTCGGGGTTGGCCTCGAATACCCAGCGATCGCCCGGGATTCTCTCCGCAAACCGGAACGGCCCGTTTCCCACGGGTGACAGGGTGCCGAACGGATGCGACTCCAGGTCCTCCGGCGGAACCTCGCCCAGGATGTGCTCGGGCATGATCGCCGTCCGGGTCCATCCGTACAGCGCATTCGCGTGCGGCCGGAGGAAGAATCGTATCGTCACCGGGTCGATGACCTCGGCCGCGTCCCAGTAGTCGAAGTACGAAGGGTTGGGGAACGGCACCGCTGGATCCTTGAGGCGGTCGAAAGTGAACGCCACGTCCCGGGAGGTGACCGGGGTGCCGTCGTGCCACTCCAGGTCGTGCCGTAAGTGAAATACCACTTCGCTTGTGTCTGAGTCGAACTCCCACGAGCGCGCGAAATACGGCTGTGGCTCGTAGTTCTCGTCGTTCGAAACCAGGGTGACGAACAGCACGTGAACCTGGTGTTGATCGCTCTCGAAGTCCGTGCTCACCAGCGAGTTCATCGACACCGGATCGCCCCGACCGGCCACGACGAGGGTGCCGCCGTAGCGCTCTGCATCGGGGACTTCCGGCTCGGCTCGCGTCGAGGAGGTCCAACCGGGTGCCCCCTGGTCACGCGGCGGTGCTTCGCCGCACGCGCCCAGCAAGAGCGTCACGAGCACGAAGCCGGCCGACCGCCGGGCGTTCACAGGTATCATCGATCCTCCCGAATTATCAGCGTCGCCAGGTCCAGGCGTCATCCTCGTATTTCGTACGGACCTTCTCGGCCACAGCGCGTTCCGTCACGGTGATGTCCTCCCGTGTCGCGTCGCGGGCGAGTTCCCCGGCGAACGAGTCCGCCAGGGCCTGCGAGATCCTCTCGAGGTCCGGCAGTGGGTCGAGGAACTCGGACAGACCTGCCGCCGGGACATCGACGGGGCCCAACCCACCGACCCGCAAGTCCTCCACCGTGTGCTGATCGTTGTAGAGGAGAACGGACCCGTGCTGAAGGAGTGCTCCTCCGTCCCGCCACTGGGCGCTTCCGATCAGCTTCCGGCCGTCCGCCACGACTTCGCCTGGAAGAGGGTCGCGGAAACATGCGCGTACCGTGGGCCTGGGGGTCGGGCCGCTCTCTCTGGCGTCCACGACAGCAGCCGGTACACCCAGGTCCCTGAGCCCCGCCGCCAGGGCCCGGTTGATCCGGAGGTAGGCGTCCCGCAACCCCCCCCATTCGTCGGCCGGCGCCGTCACGCTGTAGGTGAGCTCGCGGTAGTGGAATACGGATCGGCCTCCCGTCGGGCGCCGCACCACGTCGATTCCACGAGCGGCCGCGCGCGTTCCGTCGTACCGCCCGTGCGCAGCCTGATTGCGACCGAACGACAGGCAGCCGGGCTCCCAGCCGTACAGGCGCAAAGTCACCCCGCCGTCGCGCGCGGAGTCCATCAACGCCTGGTCCACGGCCATGTTCCAGGCGCCGGGCGCCGGGCCGTGAACCACGCAGCGGAAGCTGGCCCCGTTCAGGCTTCCGCGTCCTCGGGGAAGCTCCACTTCAGGTCCAGTTGTCTGGCGGCCCGTCCTTCGTCCAGCCGACGGACCGGCGTGGTATGCGGAGCCGTGGCCACCATTTCCGGGTCGGTCTCGGCCTCACCGGCAATCGCCTTCATGGCCGCCGCGTAGCGTTCCAGCTCCTCCTTCGTCTCCGTCTCGGTCGGCTCCGTCATCAGGGCCTCCGGGACGTTCAGCGGGAAGTAGACGGTGGGTGCGTGGAAGCCGTAATCCAGCAGGCGCTTCGCCACGTCCATCGTCTTGATGTCGGTACGCTTCTTCAGCGACGTGCCGGAAAACACCGACTCGTGCATGCCTCTCCCGTAGGGCAGGTCGAAATCGTCCTGCAGGAGGACCGTCAGGTAGGCGTTGTTGAGAACGGCGGCCTCGGCGGTCTCCCGAATTCCCCGACAGCCGAGCATCCGCATGTATGTGTACGCCCTCACCATGACCCCGAAGTTGCCGTAGAACCCGTGCAGCTTGCCGAACGACTCGGGGCGGTCCCAGTCCAGGCCGTATGAGCCATCGTCGCGTCGCACCACCTTCGGCACCGGGAGGTAGGCGGCCAGGTGCTTCTTCACGCCCACCGGACCCGAACCCGGACCTCCTCCTCCGTGCGGCGTGCTGAACGTCTTGTGAAGGTTGAAGTGGACGATGTCGTACCCCATATCGCCAGGACGGGTCACGCCCATCAGCGCGTTGAGGTTGGCTCCGTCCATGTACATCAGGCCGCCGACCTCGTGCACCAGGCGGGAGATCTCGAGAATGTCCGATTCGAACACACCGAGCGTGTTCGGGTTCGTGAGCATCAGCCCTGCTACCGTTTCGTCGAGATTCTCGCGCAGAGCATCGAGGTCCACGCGGCCGGAAGCATTGGAGGGGATCTCTTCCGCGTCGAAGCCGGCCATCGCGGCCGTCGCCGGGTTGGTGCCGTGCGCCGAGTCGGGGAACAGGATGCGGCGGCGAGTGGTCCCCTCCCCGTTCGCGTCGTGGTACGCCCGCATCAGCAGTACGCCCGTCATCTCGCCCTGCGCTCCGGCCGCCGGTTGCAGTGTCACTTCATCCATCCCGGCGATTTCCTTCAGCATTTCGGCGAGCTCGTACATCAGTCGCAGGGCGCCCTGGGCACTCGCCTGCGGCGTGAACGGGTGCAGACCGGCGAAGCCCCCGAGACGGCACGTCGCCTCGTTGACCTTGGGGTTGTACTTCATGGTGCACGACCCCAGGGGGTACAGGGCCCGGTCCACGTGGTGATTCTTGAGCGAGAGCTCGGTGTAGTGCCGCACCACCTCGTTTTCCGGAACCTCCGGGAGGCGGGCCGGCTCGCTCCGCAGGTGACGTCCCGGAACGAGGTCACTGAGTGGAACGGTGTCCACGTCCGTGCGGGTCATGCTCGTGCCGCATCGTCCGGACTCGGACTTCTCGAATATGGTGGGCGTAGTCTCGCCCTTGAGCGGAAAGCCGGCCATCGCCTGCCTCTCCTTC
>JAUVPT010000191.1 GCA_030598525.1 Gemmatimonadota bacterium | reverse complement strand
TGCTCACCTACCGGCGAATGCATGCGGAGAACCGGAGTCGTGCACAAGCTTCCGATAGCCTGGACGAGTTCTTCGGAATCCTCAAGCAGTCGCTCGACCGAAAACGGGTCGCCGAGGGAACGGCCTGACATGGTGCGCACCGACGCGTACCGGGCGGTTCTTTCCACGAATCTGCCGGGAGAAACGGAGACCCGGCTCCTGCAAGCCTGCCTTCTCGATGCCGAGGGCAGCCACATGGCCTGGAAGGCACTCGCCACGGGCGGCGTGGACGTGTCCGACCTTCTGACGCACGGAGGGCACGGAATGCGGCGCCTCGCACCCATGCTCTACGAGGCGCTGGGCAGGCACGGTCTCGAAGCCGATGCTGATCTGCTGACACGTTGTCGAATGGCCAGCATGCGCGAGGATCTGCGCGCCCGGGCTTTCAGCCGTGTGGCAGCGGGTGTGTTCGACGCTCTCGAGGGCGTCGGAATCCCGTTCGTCGTGCTCAAGGGAGCTGCCCTGGCAGAGCCGGTCTACGGCGATCCGGTTCTCCGGCATAGCCACGACCTGGAGCTACTGGTCCCGGCCTCCGAAGTGCATCGTGCGGCAGACGCCCTGCGAGCCACTTCGTGCGAAGGGACCGAGCCTCTGAGAGCGGGTGGAAAGCTGAGAGTGTACCACGAAAGCGGGCTTCCGGTGGTCCTGCGGACGCGGCTGTTCGAGCCGGAGCTTTATGGAGGCGACTGGGAATGGTGCTCCGAGCGGACGGTGACCGTAAGCGTCGCCGGTCGGGAAGTGCGGACGCTCACACCGGCCCTGGCACTCCACCACGTGTGCGTTCATGCCGCCTACGGACACGGACGGAGTTCACTTCAGTGGGTGACCGACGCGCTCATGCTCATCCGTTGCTGCCGCGACCCGAGTGCGGATCTCTACCTCGACTGGCATGAGGTGATGGCCTGCGTGCGCAGGTCGCATACCGGGCTTCCTCTCGCCACGGTCTTCGCCTATCTGCGGCGCTATCTCGAGGCGGATGTCCCGGAAGCGGTCCTGGAGGCAGTTGAGCGGGCAGCCTCCGAGGCGTCTGCTCTCGAACGGGAGGTTGCCCTACGGTGCGTGTGGTGGGGCCGGCCAGAGAACTTCAGGCGGGCTATTCGGGCCGACGTCAGGTGGTTGGATCGCCTCGGGCTCGCCCTCCGGATCGCCGTCCCGTCAGCCGCATATGCCGCGTACCGACTCGATAGGACCCCGAACCTTCGCATCCTGGCGGCTTACTACGTCCGACGGGCGACCCGGCAGACGACCCGGATCCTGGCGGCCTCGCGCTAGTCGTGCTGGTGGCGGCTCACGGCTGATCCGAGTTCAGGTACCCGTAGTGACGCATGAGGGACACAGCACTCTGATCTGACAGCAAAGCCTCCACGGCGTCCGCATGTTCCGCGGCTCGCCACCGGCCCACCGAAGACTCGGATATCGGACGCAGACGCGGCACCCACCCCTCGCTCCGGGGAACCTGTGCCGTATCAGGATACCCGAGCATGCGCTCATCGAATGGCAGGTCCAGGAAGGCGCACAGGCGACGTAGTTCCGGCTCGAGATCGTGAACGAGGTCTTCGTAGCGCACGGTGACCACCCTCGGGTGAGTCTCGAGGGCGCGTCCCGCCGCCACGTCGCGAATCCAACGCTGCGGCGACACCCAGTAGCGGTCCGGAGCCCTGCGATGCCTGGACGTCACCACGTCGCGACCATCCCGTACGATGTGAATGAAGCGCGCCCCCGGCCCCAGGTAGTCCAGGGCCCGCCGCGCGAACAGCACGTTCTTGGGCGTCTTCTCCGCCCACCGCGTGCACGAAGGCGGTATCGTGATTCGGACCAGCCGCCGGTACACGCGCTCGAGTCGGAAGTCGGCCGCCAGGTCCACCTGTTCGGTATAGGCGGTCTGGCAGAAGGCGCTCGTCTCGATATCGACGACCTGGATCTCCGGGTGGCAGGAGAGGAGGCCGTTGAGGACCGTGGTACCGGAGCGGCCACAGCCGCCGATCAGGATCGCGCGGTTCGTCATGGAATCGATGCGTCGGAAGTCCTTCCAACTCGTCGCGCGCCACAGCCAAAGGCGACGCCTCAGCCGGCGCCGGTCCAACGTGTGCATGGAGTCGTCCACCCACGTCAGAATTTCACGCACGCGACCTCCCTTGTTGGGCCGGGCGCCGCGGAAGCGACGCCCGAACCGGCCTGCAGGCGGGAATGTGGGGGTGCGGTTAGTTCTTCTCCTCGACGGGGAGAGCCGCTACCCCGCGAGTGAGTGCGCCAATCTTCTCAGCGTCCTCCGCCTCGAACTCATATTCCACGGCATATTGTTCGGCTGCCTCAACGTGCTCGCGACGCTTGCCGGGATACCCTTCCCACACGGCGATGAACGCGGCGTCCACGTGTCGATACGCTGCCGACACCATGTCACCGGTAGCCTCGGCCACGCCCGCGGCCTGCTCCATCATCTTCCGCGCATCCCCGAACTCGCCGGCGTAGAAATAGAGCCGAGCCGACTGGTCGAAAGTCAGATATGAATTGGGATCGTTCTCCGGCATGCCCTCAGCGGCGTCGCGGTACAGCTGTGCCGCCTCTTCCCACTCGCCCGCCTGGTACATGGCGGCTGCCGATTCATAGAGCGGGTCCGCCTCGGAGGGCGCCATAACGGCAATCGAGGGTAGTTCGTACGTCGGCCGCGCCTGCTCCTGGGCTCCCAGCGATGTGGGCAGGAACAGTGCGACTGCGGCCGCGGTGGACAGGATTCGGAACCCAGTGCTCATGGTGTGCCTCCTTTGAGCGGGACGGAGTTTCAGCGATCGGAACGGACGCACCCGGGGGCCACGGCAGGGGGATCCGAAAGTAGCGGTCGCCGGCGAATCGAATCTCAGCATCTCAAGTATACATCATCTGCGGTGGACCGGGTAATCACGCCGCTGATCTGGGCAATGGGATGCGAGTCCGCCGTCACGCGGCCGTCAGCGGGTGGCCGCGTAACGGATGGACCGAGTAGTGGCCGTGTTCGTCCGGAACGGCTAACATTCCGATAGGCCAGGACGGGCCCGGGACGCTGCGCAGCAGGCCCTCTTGAAAGCGGTGCAAACTACTATTTGAATGAAGGATAGAGGATCTCATGCAAGACTTCTTGACCAGGCTCGGAATCGAGGAGAACAACCTCGGCGGCTTCTGCGGGGAGTGGATCGGTTCGGGCCCGCAACTCGAAGCGACCAGTCCGATCGACGGGGCGGTGATCGCGCACGTACGACAGGTGACCGAGGAGGAGTACGAGAAGATCGCCGGCCGGGCTCACCGGGCGTTCCTAGAGTGGCGCAAGATACCCGCGCCGCGCCGCGGCGAAATCGTGCGACAGATCGGCAACAGGCTCCGCGAATACAAGCATGAGCTCGGTCAGCTGGTCAGTCTGGAAATGGGCAAGATCGTGGCGGAGGGAGAGGGCGAGGTCCAGGAAATGATCGACATCTGCGACTTCGCGGTGGGGCTCTCTCGCCAGCTGTATGGAAACACGATGCAATCCGAACGGCCGGACCACCGGATGTTTGAGCAGTGGCATCCCCTGGGCGTGGTGGGTGTGATCACCGCGTTCAATTTCCCGGTGGCCGTCTGGAGTTGGAACGCGGCTCTCGCGGCGGTCTGTGGCGATTCGACCCTCTGGAAGCCCTCGAGCCAGGTCCCGCTGTGCGGCGTCGCCGTCACGAAGATCGCCGCCCAGGTGTGTCGCGAGAACAAAGTCGATCCGGCCATATTTTCGCTGGTGATCGGCAAGGGGTCGTCCGTTGGAGAGCGGATACTTCACGACAAGCGCGTACCCCTCATCTCCTTCACCGGTAGCACCCAGATGGGCTTCCGGGTCGCTGAGACGGTAGGCAAGCGTCTCGGCCGAACGATTCTCGAACTGGGTGGGAACAACGCGATCATCGTCACGCCGAGCGCGAACATGGACCTGGTTCTGCCGGCGATCCTGTTCGGCGCATGCGGCACAGCGGGTCAGCGCTGCACGAGTACGCGACGGATCATCGTCCACGAATCGGTTCGGGAAGAGTTGGTCACCCGCCTGACGAGGGCGTATGAGGACGTGCGGATCGGGAGTTCGCTGGATCCGGATACGCTGATGGGACCTCTCGTCACACGCGGTGCCGTGGCGGACCTGCAGAACGCGATCGAACGGGTCAAGGCCGAGGGCGGCGAGATTCTGTACGGTGGAGAGGCGCTGGATGGCGAAGACTATCCAGGCGGCCACTACGTGAAGCCCTGCATCGCGGCGGCGAAGAACGACTACTCGATCGTTCAGGAAGAGACGTTTGCGCCGATCCTCTACATCATCGGCTATGGCTCGAAGGATGCCACACCGAGAGAGGCCGTGGACGAGATCGAGGATGCGATCGAAATCCATAACGACGTACCGCAGGGCCTGTCGTCCGCGATTTTCACGGACAGCGTGCGCGAGGCCGAG
>JAUVPT010000239.1 GCA_030598525.1 Gemmatimonadota bacterium | reverse complement strand
TCCGTTGGCGAGCTGCACGCGCGCGCGGCCCTTATCCGCCTTCTGAAGGTAGCCGCCCGCTCGACCGATGTAGTAGTCGCCTCCCTCACCATCCCTGAACAGGACCTTCGTTGGCGCCTGGACTGCTCCCCGCACGTCTACCGTCGGAATGAACCGGGGAATGAAGATCGAGTCGCTCGGTTCCACCAACACATTGTGTGAGCTCTCCGGATCCCGGAGCGCTTCGGTGTAGTCAAGTCCGACCCGGGTCCGCGTGATGGCTGTGGGTCCGTCCGCCGGCTTGGCTCCCGTGCCCCCGGCCTCAACGGAATCCGCGCCGGCCCGCTCCGATCGCCGGTCTCTCGCCACTCCCACCAGCGCCGTATCACCGAAGGCCTGGCCGGCGATCTCGGCGCCCGTGAGCATCGCCTCCTCTGGCATTGCTTCCGCCCGCCACAGCTGCAGACCCTCCGGGTAGGCTTCGGCCGTCATGCCGCCGACCCTCTCGATCAGATCGGTGATCCTCTCGGTGCGCGTCTGCATCGAGTAGGGTCCCGAGAACATCACCTCTCCGGTGACGATCACACGGCGCTGTGGCTCGAAGCCCGGGGCCCTGCGGACATATACGGCATCGAGATTCTGGAGCGGAAATTCGGCGCCGCCCGATTCAGCCGCCGGATTCGCCTGACTGCGGGCGTCGAACACCAGCGAGCTGTCCAGCGCGACGGTGAACGTGTGCGTTATCGTGTCACTGCGTTCCTGTCCGATGAGCAGGCGGGCAATGTCCGCGGCCCCGAGGAACGCGCCGGTGCGCAATCCGCCGGCCCGAAGGACGAGGTCGCGGACCGTCATTTCCTCGACGTACGGGTACACTCCAGGCCGCCGCACCCAGCCACCGATCGACACGGCCCTCTGCTCCCGCAGGTTGCGGCGAGCGAACACGTAGATCTGGTCCAGTGGCTTGATGACCGGATTCGCGACGGGAACGTCCGCCGCATCTCGCTCTAGGCTGACGGCGATCATCCTCCGCGTGAAGTCGTCCTGGAGCCGCTGGATCTGGGCTCGCCCCTCGTAGGCATCGGGGAGCAGGCCTCCCGCCCGCTCCAGGACGTCCCATAGACGCAAACCGGGCTCGACCCCGTACGCTCCCGGCCGCCACACGCCTCCCGTCACGCGCACGCTGTTGCGGAGATCATCCAGCACCGCGAAGACCGTAATCCGATCGCCACCCACAAGTGACACGTCTCGCCGGGCGTCCGGACCCGAGATCGGGACGTCCAGCAGAACGCGATTGAGCCCTGGTTCCTGCTGCTCCGGCGGCAGCACTCTCGCGACTTGCACCCGAGCGGCGGAAGCGTTGGATGTCAGCCCGCCGGCGAACTCGAGCACGCTGGCCAAGTCGTCGCCCTCCATCAGCTCGTAGATGCCGGGGCGGACGATCGCTCCGTCCAATTCCACACGACGCCGGGCCACCGGGACAAAGACCACGTCGCCGTGCTGAAGCCGTGGAGCGGCGTCACCCCGTCCGTCCAGCAGGTAGTCGTACAGATCGACGGTCGCGTGGGCCTCCCGGCCGCGATTCACCCTAATCTCACGGAACGATCCAGTGCGGTTTGGGCCACCCGCCGAGTACAGGGCCGCGAACACGGAACCGAAGCTGCTGATCTCGTACGCTCCGGGCCTTTCGACCTCTCCGATGACGTAGATGAGGTTCGTTCGCAGCGTGCCCAGCGACAGGTCCAGAAACGTCGTGGCTGTTCCGTCATCGGTGAGCCCGGAATAGACCTGCGCCAATCTGTGTGAGAGCCGTTCACGCAGCTCGCGTATCGTGAGTCCGCTCACGTCCACGCGTCCCACGTCCGGGATCGCCACCCATCCTTCGCGCGACACGATCAGTCTGTATGCCAGCTCCACATCACCGGTAAGCACCATTATCAGTTCGTCGTCGGGTCCGACCGCGTAGTTGGCCGGGACGGGCCCACCCGTCGCGGCCCGGAACTGGGTGGTCGCCTGACGAAAAATGTCGCGGCCGAAAATCGGGGGCCCGGCTTCCTCCTCCTCCACATCCTGCAGGGAGGCCGCCTGGAGAGCCAGCAACAGATCAGTGGGGAGCGAATCCGCGGCCAGTGAGGACGCGATGTCAGTCCCGGTCAGGGCTTCGAGCAGAGGCACAGGAGTTGCCGCGCCCGGTATCTCGTCGGTCAAGCCCTCCAGGACCGCGAGGTAGGGATCGGCCGCGCTGCGCTCGTATCCTTTTCCGGCGACGAGATCCCGAACCTGGTCGGAGGTCAGCCCGGATTGCTGCAGCAGCCGCATCGCCTCCTGGGCCGATATCGGTCGCCCGAGGACGCGCTCAGCCTGGCGGCGCAGAGATTCGATATCCTGCGTCTGCGCCGGGGTCGTTCCGAGGACCAGGAACAGCACCGAGCACGCGGCGCAGATCAGGCGTGAGCGGATCGTCATGAGGACCCTCGCTGTCGACGGCTTCCTGTCCGCCTCGCCGCGGTCCATACGCGGCCCCCCTGTCGGAAGAGTTCCTGGCGGTGCTGGACCATCTCGCCGTATGCCTCCGGATCACGCTGACTCGCGGATCGCGCAAATTCCCTGCCCAACGCCCAAGCCGATCCGGCCAGGAGCGCGAGAACGAGGGCCACCAAAGCCTTGAAGAGAAGCCCGCGGCTGTCAGGCTCTACCGGTCGCCGGGGTGGATCGACCACCGTCAGAACCGGAGTGTCCCTCACTTCTTCTATGCGGGCTTCCTCGTAGGCGATTGCCATGGAAGAGACGACCTGCTCCCGGATGTTCACACGCCGTTGCAGGCGCTCGAGCGCGAATCGAAGCTCCGGCGAACTCTGATATCGGCGGTTGGTCTCGAGAAACGCCTGCAGGCTGTCTTCCATCACCAGTAGCTCCACCCGCGCGGACTCGAGGCGCGTTGACACGAACACTTTCTCCGCAGCCGCTCTCGTCTGGCGCGTTTCCGCGTCGAACTGGTTCACCAGCTCGAGAAGGCGTTCGGCCACGGCGCGGGACAGATCAGGCCACCGGGTCTGGACGGCGGCCGTAACCGTGCCGATGTTGGCGTCCGCCACCGTGGACAAATCGTCGTCGAGCTGCTCGATCGCATCCTCGATACGTTGCCGGGGATCCGGGTCATCCATTCCGTAGAGCTCTACCAGCGTGCCCCGTCGCGCCTCGGCGTCGGGCTCTTCACCGACGGTGAACACGTACTCGGTCTCGACCGCCGCGTGAAGCAACCCTCGCGCTCGGATCAGAGACTCGTAGAATTGAGGTGACAGTCCCGAGCTCGTGGCGGGCAGGGGAAGTCCCAGGTCGGCGGCGAAACTGGCGAACTGCGACAGGGCGGATTCCTCTGCCTGCGGCATGAACGTGGCGCTCGATGTGTAGGATCGGGGGAGCAGCAGAGTGATGACGACCACCAGCAGCGTGACCACGATGGGAAAGCCGATCGTCGCACGCGGGTGGCGCAGGAGGGCGTTCGTCATTCGGAGGACCGAGACCTCCTCGGCTCTTTCCTCCCATAAGATCGGATGCGCGAGCACCGCTCGATGAACGGGCAACTCCGTGTTCGGGCTATCGTCCGGTCTGTCGTCGGTCATTATCGAATGTGTATAGACTGAGCGAGGTACCTGTGATCTATCCAGTGCCATCCTACAGGCTCGGAATGGGCCGGAACAACCCCGTGCCTTTACTACGGCCGGACACACGCGCGTGAGCGGTCCGGTGCCGGGCAGAGTTACCGCATGGGCCGACCGCGTTCGCTCGAGGGTCGGGCAACACATGCACGACGTGCTGCAGGGGTCGTCGGTCGCCCTGATCCT
>JAUVPT010000253.1 GCA_030598525.1 Gemmatimonadota bacterium | reverse complement strand
TCCGTGCGGCATCGCTCCAGTTCGTGCGCAAGGTGAGCGGGTACGGGAAACCGTCCCGGGCCAACCAGGCGACGTTCGATCGAGCTGTAGACGATGTCGCTACGGTAGTGCGGGACCTTCTTGATTCACTGGTAACCCGCGCCCCGGCCCGGGCCCGCGAGGCGGAGGCCGAGAAGGCACGAGCCCGCGCAAGCAAGAGGTACGGGCAGCGCCCGCCTGAGCAAACCTGACAAGAACCAGGAGCGATCACATGGATCTTGGTGCGTTTTCCGTCAGCCTGACGGTGAAGGACCTTGCGGTTTCCAGGGAGTTCTACGAGAAGCTGGGCTTTGAGGTGACGGGCGGGGCGGTGGAGCACAACTATCTCATTCTGGTGAACCGGGGCACGGTCATCGGCCTGTTCCAGGGCATGTTCGACAAGAACATCCTGACGTTCAACCCCGGCCTCGGGGGGCCAGACATGACGCAGCTGGAGGAGTTCACGGACGTGAGAGAGATCCAGCGGGCACTGAAGAAGGATGGAGTCGAACTCACGGAGGAAGTGGAAGAGGGCACAAGCGGCCCGGCGCATATCGCGTTCCTCGATCCGGATGGGAATCCGATCCTCATCGATCAGTTCTTCTAGATCTGAAGGGAGAGGTAGGATGGCGGAGGCGGAAGTCTCTCGTATCGCAGCGGTGCAGGCGAGCTCGGTATTCCTCGACCTCGAGGCGTCTCTCGAGAAAGCCTGCGGGCTGATTCGTGAGGCCGCCGGGGAGGGGGCGCGGCTCGTCGTGTTTCCGGAGGCCTTTCTGCCGGGTTATCCCGTGTGGGTGTGGTTCATGCCGGGTGGCCACACGCATCCCCTGCGTGAGTTGTACTCGGAGCTGCACGCAAACTCGATTTCGGTGCCAGGCCCGGCGACTGAGGTCCTCGGGGCCGTCGCTTCGGAGTGCGCGATCACAGTGGCCATCGGGGTGAACGAGCGAAACTCGGAATCCAGCGACTCCACGTTGTTCAACACTCTCCTGTACGTCGGGCCGGATGGTTCGGTCCTCGGTCGTCACCGGAAGCTCATGCCGACGACGGCCGAGAAGCTCGTATGGGGTCAGGGCGACGGCAGCGACCTCGAGGTGTACGATCTTCCGTTCGGGCGCTTGGGCGGGCTCATCTGCTGGGAGAACTACATGCCGCTGGCCCGGTATGCCCTGACCGCCTGGGGCGCCCAGCTCCACGCCGCGCCGACCTGGGACCGGGGTGAGCCGTGGCTGTCCACCATGCGGCACGTGGCGAAGGAGGGCCGAGTATTCGTCCTCGGTAGCTGCCAGGCGTTCCACATGGACGACATCCCCGATCGATGGGCCTTCAAAGAGAAGTACCTGGGGGCCGTGGACGGATGGCTGAACCCCGGGGGAACGGTGATCGTCGATCCCGACGGAAAGGTTGTGGCGGGTCCCGCCGCCGAGGAGGAGACGATCCTGTACGCGGACGTCAGGCCGAACCAACTGGTTGGACCTCGCTGGCAGATCGACGTGGCCGGCAACTATGCCCGCCCTGACGTATTCGAGCTTCGCGTGCACCGCCGCGCGACGCCGGCGCTGACGGTCGTTGAGTCGGTGGACGAAACCTTGCCTGAAGAGGATCTCGCCGACGGTTCGGAGTGAGGTTCGCGGTGGTCGACGGAACTCGCCCGGGCCCTCCGTTTAGGTTCAGGTCATGCGAGCGTGCGATCTGAGTCGAGTCGTTTCGGTCACGATGGCGGTCCTCGCGGCGTCCCTGTCGCCGGTGGCGGCGCTGCCATTGTCTGGACAGGGGGCGGTATCCGGCCTTCCGGAAGGCCTTGAGACCGCTCCCGCGGAATCGGCGGCGGACAGTCCGGTCGGACCGCCGGCCCCGCCGTTGTATCATGCCGATCGCATGGCGCGCATGCTGGCTGAAGCGGAGAGCATGAGTGCGCTTACCAGCCTGATCGTAGCCCGGCGGGACAGCATTCTGGTGGAGAACTACTACCGGGGCCTCCGACCATCTCAGACGATCAACGTGAAGTCGGTCTCGAAGACGTTACTGTCGCCGATGGTAGGGATCGCGATCAGGGACGGCCTGCTCGACAGCGTGGGCCAGCCGATTTCCGAACTTCTCCCCGATTACTACGAGGTGCTCGCCGGGAGGGGCTCCCTCGACCCGAGGAAGAACGAGATCGAGCTCAGGCACCTTCTGAGCATGCGAACCGGGATCGAGACGGCGTCCTTTGGGAACTACGGAGCTTGGGCGGCCTCCCCGGATTGGGCCTACGATCAGTTGCGCCGCCCCATGGTGTGCGATCCGGGCGACTGCCACGAGTACTCCACCGGGAACACGCACCTCCTCTCGGTGATCCTGACGCGCCGCTCCGGGAAGAGCCTTCGCAGGTACATGCTCGACGAGATGTTCCGACCGATGGGAATCCCACTGGGCGAATGGGACCGGGATCCCCAGGGGCGCTATCTCGGCGGGAACAACATGTCCCTCCGGCCGCGCGACATGCTGAAATTCGGCCAGCTGTACGCGAACGGGGGCCGCTACGAGGGGCTTCAGCTTGTCCCCGAGGACTGGATCACGGCTTCCTGGCGTCCGACGGGATCCTCGCCGTGGAATGGGCACGGATACGGGTATCTGTGGTGGATGCGACGCTGGGGCGGTGAGCGTGCCTATTTCGCGTGGGGCTACGGCGGACAGTTCATCGTGGTCGTGCCTCGCCTCGACCTGGTGATCGTGGCGACTTCCTCGCTGCGCAATCGGGAACGGGGACACACGCGACGGATGTGGCGGTTCTTCGACCGATACGCGGTCCCGGCATTCAAGGTGGGTTGGGGGGCGGAGTCGAGGGACGAGGGTCTCTGAAGAAGTACTTCCGCCTCTTGAGTTGGGTGCCCGTCATGGCCTGGGTGTATGCCAGAAGCGTCGTGGATCGCTACGACGGTTGGGGCGCCTGGGCGGCGGCCCCGCTTCTCCTCCTGCCGGTGGCCCTGAGCGCCCTGTTCGTAGGGGTCGGGTTGCTGGTCATCGGTCGTCCGACGAAAGGCCGCCCCGTCACCTGGGATTGGATCGCCATCGGGGTGTCCGCCCTGCCGTTACTGTGGATCGCTCTCCGATTGATCACGTCGTAGCTTCAGCCACATGAGTGAACCCGGTCTCCGGATCTACTTCTCCGCTTCGATCAGCGGCGGGCGGAACGACGCCCCTCGGTACGCGGCCCTCATCTCGGCTCTGACCCGCCATGGCTCAGTACTCACAGAGCATATAGGCAGTCCTGACCTCTCGGATGGAGGAGAGGATGGCGCTGGGGACGCAGAGATTTACGCTCGTGACATCGAGTGGCTGCGGGATGCGGATGTCGTGATCGCGGAAGTGACCACGCCTTCACTTGGGGTGGGATACGAAGTCGCGCGCGCCGCCGGCATGGGGAAACCCGTCGTCTGCCTGTTCCGTCCGGAAGCCGGGCGCCGTCTGTCGGCCATGATCCGGGGGAACCCGGCGGTGCGGGTCCTCGAATACGGCTCCGCCGAAGACCCGGAGGACGTGGCTCATCGAGCCATGGCGCTGGCCACGACTACCTGAAGCGACTCGCTGGAGGAGACCGCACGTGAAACCTGACACCAGCCGCCGAACTTCGGTTCCCATCCTCTTCCTCGCCGTCCTG
>JAUVPT010000110.1 GCA_030598525.1 Gemmatimonadota bacterium | reverse complement strand
GGCCCAGACTTCGTGCTGTATCGGGCTATCTCGCAGGAGGCTCCGGAGGACATGGCCTCGAAGGTCGCTGACTACCGACGCGAGGGCTATCGAAGGTTCCAGCTCAAGGTGGGCGCGGACGTGGAAACGGACGTCGAGCGGATTCGGGCCGTTGCGGCCGAGCTCAAGAGGGGAGACGTGCTGATCGCCGACGCGAACACGGGCTGGCTGCGCCACGAAGCACTTCGGGTCGCAAGGGCCGTTCGGGACGTGGACGTCTATTTTGAGCAACCGTGCACGTCGTATGAGGAGTGCCTGGGAGTGAGACGCCGAATCGACCACCCCTTCGTGCTCGATGAGTCCATCGATTCGGTGGCCACGCTCGTGAGAGCGCATGCCGATGCCGCTGCTGACGTAGTGAACCTGAAGATCAGCAAGCTGGGTGGACTCACGCGGGCACGCCAGGCCAGGGACCTGTGTGTATCTCTCGGCCTCGGAATGACGATCGAGGACACGTGGGGTGGTGATATCGTGACGGCGTCCATCTCGCACCTGGCCCACAGCACTCCGCCCCGTCACCTGTTCACGGCCACCGATTTCAACAGCTACGTGACAGTGCAGACGGCGGAGGGTGCGCCCCGGCGAGTGGACGGGAGGATGGCGGCCCCGACTGCCCCCGGTTTGGGGGTCCGTCCGAGAATGGATGTCCTCGGCGAACCCGTGTTCGAGGCGACTGCCTGAGCGGAGTCAGGCGGTCGCTCGGGGCCGCATGCCGTTTTCCTGCAGGAGAGACTCGCACGATGGACAGAAGCTGGCGGACTTGAGATCCACGTCCTCCACGTATGTCGCAGCGTGCATCACGCAGTTGTAGTCCTGGCAATGAACAAGCCCGAAGGAATGTCCCACCTCGTGGACTACCTCCTTGATCGTACGGTCCACCAGTCGCTCGTGGTCCTTGGGCAACCCGTAGTACTCATTGCGAAGCCGGTGCGTCGAAACGAGAGACCCGGGTCCGTCGAGCTGCGCCTGCCCGAACACGAAGGTGAGGACGGGAATGAACAGGTCTACTCTGGTGATGCCAACGATCTTGCTGTGCGGGTCGGAGCGGAACCGAAGCAATCCGGCGAGGATCAGGGTGGCGTTGTATTGCCCGCGGTCAGCGGAGTAATACCGCGGCAGATCCATCTCGAGGTCGACCGACACAACCGGGCGACCGAGGACCCGCGCCGATTCTTCGGCGACGCGTCCCGCCCAAGAGGGGGCATAGCCGTTGATAAAGCAGAGATCGATGCGCGACGTCACTACAGCCGCTCAATGCCGTAGCGTCGGAGCTTGTTGTAGAGCGTGCCCCGATCGATGCCGAGCGCCGCAGCCGCACGCGTGATGTTGCCCTTCTCTTCTCGCAGTACCCGCTCGATATGACGTCGCTCAAGTGCGGCGAGCGATGAACCCTCCGGCTCTGTCCCGGTACGGGCCAGAGGAAGAGGCAGGTCATCCGGCTCGACGGAGGCCTCCCGACCGATCACCATGGCCCGCTCCACCGCGTTCTCCAGTTCGCGCACGTTGCCCGGCCAGGCATACGACGCCAACAATCCCTCTGCCGCCGGAGACACGTCCTTCACCGGCTTCCCCATCGCGCGGGCGTATTTCTCAATGAAATGGCCGGTGAGTGCCGGAATGTCCTCAGGACGATCCCGCAGTGGCGGAAGATCAATCACAAACACGTTGATCCGATAGTACAGGTCCTCTCGGAAACCTCCGTCCTCGATCAGGGCCTCCAGGTCCCGATTAGTGGCGCAGACCAGGCGGAAGTCGGATGTGATCTCCTGGTTGCCTCCCAGCCGATGGAATCGCCGGGTCTCCAGCACCCGGAGCAGGTCGACCTGCATCTTGGTTGGAATGTCGCCGATCTCATCCAAGAAGAGCGTCCCCCCATGCGCGAGCTCGATCTTGCCCTTTCTTCGGTACTGGGCGCCCGTAAAGGAGCCCTTCTCGTGTCCGAACAACTCACTTTCCAGGAGTGTCTCCGGGATCGACCCGCAATTGACGGCGACGATCGGGAAGAAGCGGCGCTCGCTCTGAGAGTGGATGGCCCTGGCGACCAACTCCTTCCCTGTGCCGCTCTCGCCTCGGATCACCACATTCGCGTCCGTCCCCGCAACCGTCGAGATCAGGTCGAGGACCCGGCGCATTCGTGAACTGTCGCCGATAATCGGTGAGGCAAGGGTGAGCTCGGACACTTTGGCCTTGAGCCGAAGGTTCTCCGCCTCCAGATGGCGTTGCTTCAGGGCGTTGCGCACGGTATTGGATAGCTCGTCCGGGTCGACGGGCTTCGTAATGTAGTCGAACGCGCCGAGCTTGAGGGCCTCCACCGCCGTCTCGACCGAGGCGAAGGCCGTGAGGATGATGATGGCGGCGTCCTTATCGATCTCGCGGATGCGGCGTTCCAGCGTGATCCCGTCCATGCCCGGCATCTTGAGATCGATGATCACGATATCGTAAGGCCCGGAGTGCATCCGTTGCAGTGCCGCGTTGCCATCTTCGGCGGTCTCGACCGCGAAGCCGTCCTCGAGAAACCACTCCCGCAGAGAGTTCCGGACGGACAGCTCGTCGTCGACGATCAGTATCTTCTTGCCGTTCTTCATGTCCGCCACTCGCTGATGTCAGGCTCGTAAGTGGATGCAGGGAGCGTGACCGGCTCCCTGGGCAATTCGATCAGGAACGTGGCACCCTGATCTGGCTCAGACTGGATACGAATGGTGCCCCCGTGGCGGCTTACAATGCCGTACACCACGGCGAGGCCGAGCCCGACGCCGCTGGTCTCCGCTTTGGTGCTGAAGAACGGATCGAACACCCGGGCGCGAATCGCATCAGGGATGCCGGTTCCCGTGTCCTCGACCACGACCATGACCCGGCTCTCCGGATCCGACTCGGCGAGAGCCGTTCGTAGGATGAGCTCTCCCCCGTCCGGCATGGCCTCTACGGCATTGATCGTCAGAGCCAGGAGCGCCTGCACGATCTGATCTCCGTCACACATCACCGCATCGTCTTCCAGGTCGGGCATGACACTTAGGTCCACGGAGCCTAGATGGAGATGATGTCCGGCCAGGTTCGCGGCCCGGTGGATCAGGTCGTGCAGGTGCTCGGGCTTGAACTCGCGCGGTGACTCACGAGCGTAGGTGAGGAGGTCCTTGACGATTCGCCCGCAGCGCATGGATTCCGAGCCGATCAGCTCCAGCTCTTCGAGAACTTTCGCGAGGTGATCCCCTTGCGGCATGTTCTTCTCGACCTGACGGGCGATCACCTTCGAGTAAGTTACGATACCGGACAACGGGTTGTTGAGTTCATGGGCAACGGTGGCGGCCAACCGTCCGAGCGAGGCTGCCTTCTCCACCTGGATCATCTGTCGGTTGATGGCTTCCAGCTCAGCCGTCTTTTCGCCCACCCTGTCTTCCAGCTTCAGCGACCAGTCGCGCAACTCGGCGTCGGCTTTCCTAAGGTTCCGGGCCATTTGGTTGAAGGACTGCGCCAGTTGGCCGAGTTCGTTCGATCGGTCGAGGTCAATGGAAACATCCAGGTTTCCGGCTGCGAGGGCCTCCGTGCCCCGCTGGAGTTGTTTCGCGGGGATTTGGATTGCGCGGTACACGATAAGCGCGATCAGAAGGCCCGAGATGAACAGGACGACCAGGGCCACGAGACCCCCTCTCCACGCCGCGGCCGAGATCGCCTCGTCGACCGATACCATCGACAGCTGGACGTCAAGCACTCCCAAGACGCGTTGGTCTGCCGGATGGCAGCCGGCACCTTCGCACCCACCTTCGTTCAGAATCGGGTGCAGGATGCCGAGTATTCCTTCCCCTTCCATACGGGTATAGATGCTCGGTTCGTCGCCTTCAGGGAGGGTTGGGACCGCGGCGCCCACCTCATGGCACACCCGGCATGCCTCCGAATCCAGATCGGCCCTTGAGCCGATCTCCATGGAATCGTTGGAGAAGCGTATCTCCCCTCTGGCGTTGTATATTCGGATGGCTTCCATGCCGGGCTCCGATCCGAGCTGTCGAACGGCCCGGTGGATATGCTTCCGATCCTTGTCCTTCATCTCGGCTACGAGGCTGTGCTTGATAAAGCTGCTGGCCCGGAACGCTTCTTCTCTGACCAGTCCCAGGGTCATTCTGTCCCAATAATGGTTCGAGATGGCCGCATAGACGAAGAGCAGGCCGAGAACCGTCAGGAAGAGAACGGCGAACAGGCGTATGCTGATGGAGGACTTCAGCATCGAGGTCCAAGCGGGCTTGCCCATGGATCGCCTCGTATTATCGCCGCATACTGAATCGACGGCCGTAGAAGCGCGAAGGGGGCGCCTGTCGGCGGATCAGAAGTGTACGCACTCTGCTGAACTACTTCGCTGCACAATACGTGCCTCGATGATGCTGTCGGGAAGGAGGTCTCGCCGTGTGAACCGTGGGAGGACGTGGACCGTCAACCGCGCGCGATTCTGGCAATGAGATCCTCGAACGCCAGCTTCCCCAGGACGCGTTCGAGGGACGACTGCGGCGCCCCACCATCGGCCAGGACGGGACCCAGGGCCGCCTCGTTGGGGACTGCGACCGCTGCCAGAATTGCCTGCTTCACGGTACGCAAGCGATCGGCGTACCAGGCGAGCGTATCCTCGGCACGCACGATACCCGAAACGTCATCCAGAGGCTCGGCCGGACGCACGCGGAACAGCCAGTCCGCTCCTTCCGGGAGTCGGCATGGGTCGTTGGCTTCCGCATAGTCGCGGTTCGTCTCGAGCACTTCTCCCGCAATCGGCATTTTCAGCGAGACTGCCATGTGCTCCCGTGCAATCCATCCGCACGGCTGATCCCTCTCCAGGTACAGGCCCGGCCCCGGACTCACGACCCGTCTAATGGGACTGAGCATACGGAGAAGCGACCCGTCCAGGCCCACGGTGATGAGATCGTCCCCCGTCTCCGTGAGCCAGAAGTGTGGCGGCCGGTACGGGCGGTCCAGGTAGAGCCGACACCCCGTCAGGAGGTGCGAGAGGTGTGAGTTGGCCTGCCCCGAAGGTGACGCCGCTTTGGGAACGTCGATTGACTCTCGCGACAGCCTTTCGGCGTGGTGGCAGGATGCTCGTCCTTCTCCACTAAGAGCGTGATACAGCTCACACCCTTCGCACTCGTAGTCCCGATCACAGAGATGATAGCTCAGCACACCGGACAGAACCCAGATGCAGGGAAGCTCTTCATGAGGCTTTCTCGCAGTCCCCGCGGTATTCATTTCACTCTCCCAGGTCTATACGTAAACGTCGTCGATGTTGCCTGGTCCCTACTCCGGGAGACTGGAGCTGAGGAGGAGTTCCTCCGCCAGGTCATCCCAGCGATCATCCGACAACTCCCGTCCGAAGCCCATCACCGGAACGCCACCATCAGGAAGGGCCACGCCCAGCTCCCTTGTCCATATCGCGCGCAGCCCTTCAGCTGCCCGCTCGAGCCAATCCCGAGCCGTGTCCGCAGAAAGCAGGTTGCGCTCAGGCCTGCCCGGGTCGCCCACCCGTACCTTCATCAGCCATCCCCCTTCGTACGGCTCATCGTTCACGATTCCAGGTGAACCCCGCACCCGGGAATTGACCGACTCCACGACTCCGTCAACTGGCGACAGCATGCGTACGGCGCGTGACCCCACCCGAACCGTCCAGCCAAGTTCTCCCTGCCTGACCCGGTCGCCCGGATTCGGGAGGTCCAGGGCCGACGGCTCGCCCACCAGTTGTTGTGCGAAGTCGTCCATGCCGATGCGGAAGAGCCGATTGCCCTCGGGCGCTGCCCATGTGTGACCCGGATGGAACAAGTAGTCACGGGGGGCCGCGAACCAGCCCCTGCCTGACCGCCGGGCCCTGACGGGCACGGCATCCGGTTCCGTCTGCCCGAGCAGCTTCCAATAGAACACGAGCACGACCAGGAAGCCGATGACGATCAGGTACTCGATCCCCTTCGTCGCGAAGATATCCACTGCACCCATGCC
>JAUVPT010000311.1 GCA_030598525.1 Gemmatimonadota bacterium | reverse complement strand
GTCGTCAAGGTAGACCACCTGCCGGGTGTGCCGGATCACGGCAGCGACGTCGGAAGCGGCGAACATCTCGCGGTGGCCATTCTCCCCTACACCGATCAGGAGCGGCGAGCCCATGCGCGCCACCACGACCTTTCCTGGATCGTCGGCGTGCAACACGGCGATTCCGTAAGACCCCTCGACCTGGGTCAGCGCCACGGCCACCGCCTGCTCGAGATTCCCATCGAACACTTCCTCGATGAGGTGACACAGGACCTCGGTGTCCGTCTCGGAACGGAAGTCGTGCCCCAGCTCCGCGAGCTTCGTGCGAAGGACGATGTGGTTCTCGATGATGCCGTTGTGAACGAGAGCGATCCGCCCCGAGCCATCCGAATGGGGGTGAGCGTTGACGGTGCTGGGAGCCCCGTGCGTGGCCCAGCGTGTGTGGCCGATACCCACGGACCCGGTCAGGGGAGTTGTCTCGAGCCTGCTTTCGAGCTCGCCGATCTTCCCGGCCGCCTTCCGAATGTCGAGGTCACCGTTGGATATCGTGGCGATTCCCGCCGAATCGTAGCCACGATACTCGAGGCGCCGCAGACCCTCCAGGATGAGTGGCTGCGCCTCGCGCGCTCCAATATAGCCTACGATTCCGCACATTCGATCAATCCGATCCCGGTTTCTTGGCCGCCATTTCAGGCGCTCATGCTGCGGCTGGCCATGCGAACCAGCTCCTCGGCCCGCTCGAGTCCCGGAGCCTCCGCGATGATGCGGAGGATCGGCTCCGTGCCCGAGGGCCGAACGTGCAGCCACTCCTGCGCTTCGGGCCAGGTGAGCCGCAGCCCGTCCTCGGTGTTCTCTTCCGCTCCTTCGGAGATGACCGCCCGCATGCGCCGGTAGATATCCTCCGGATCGAGTTCTCCCCTCCCGACCTTCCGCTTGACCATGTGGTACCTGTCCCTCGGTGCCAGGAGGTCCGCCAGGGTCGTTTCTCTCGTCGCGAGCAGGGCCAGGACCAGCGCCGCCGCCACCGCCGCATCGCGAGTCAGATTGAGCTCGGGCAGCATGACCCCGCCGTTACCTTCTCCACCGATCACGGCCTCTGTTGCGATCATTCTCTCCGCCACTCTCGCTTCGCCCACCGGAGCCCGGTGAAACGGCACGCCCGCGCGGACCGCCGCCTGCTCGATGGACTGACTGGACGAGAGATTCGTCACGACCGCGCCCTTCCTGCGCTCCAGCACGTACTCGGCCGCAAGTGCCAGGGTCCAGTCTTCTCCCACAGGCTCACCCGCGCCGTCCACGAGGGCGAGGCGATCCCCGTCCGGATCCACGGCCATGCCGATCTCGGCTCCCGAAGCCTGGACGAGACGGCGGAGCTCCCCGAGGTTGGCGGGAATCGGCTCCGGATCGCGGGGGAATACCCCATCCGTCGCGAGCCCGATCCCCTCGACGCGGCACCCGAGTCGGCGCAGCAGCTCCGGCATGACGGCGCCTCCCGCTCCGTGCACGCAATCCAGCGCCACCACGGGGGCCCGATCCCGGATGGAATCCACGTCCAGCAGAGGCAGCGACAGGATTCGCTCGATATGGTGCTCCGCCACACCATCGAGCGTATCGCCACAGCCGAGACGGCTCCAATCCGCCAGCTCCGGCACCGCTTCGAACAGCTCCTGGATGGCCAGCCCCGCCTCCGGACTCACGAACATCCCGGACCCTGACGCGAGCTTCAATCCGTTCCATTCGATCGGGTTGTGCGACGCCGTGAGTACCAGGCCGCCGACAGCGCTCACATCATCGCGTACCGCGAGAAGAAGCGTCGGAGTAGGTGCAATACCGGCATCCCGCACGGAGACTCCCGCAGCCCGCAACCCCGCGGCCGCGGCTGCGGAAAGCAGTTCGCCGGAAGTCCGCGAGTCACGACCGACGATGACGTAGGTCTCCAGATCGTCTGTCGCCCCGACCTGGACGAGATAGCGGCCGAACGCGGCGCCATAGCGCGCGGAAACCTCCGGGGTCATGGTCGAGCCCACGACCCCCCGGATGCCCGAAGCCGATACGATGAATGGAGCTGTCCCCGTCAAACCGGTTTCCTGTCGTCCGCCTGCTGTTGGCAGGTTGCTGAAGAACTCTGTAAGGGGTTCTTCCACCGTCCGTCGCTGTAAACCGACGTACGGATCTGCAAAGGGTGGGCCGCAGCTGAAATGCTGCGGGAAGGTTACCGGGCGGGGAGAACGCCGTCAACGCCGACCGTCGGTGCCCCGGAGCCGGTTCCGGGCGCCCTCCACGGACGGTTTCCGGGGCCACGATCGCGGGCGCCAGCACGTGGCCCGTTGGCCAGGCGATGGATGCGTCGCATGACGGCTCGCACTTCGGAGCCGCTCACCGTGGCGGCGGCGTAGCCTCTGCCCCAGCGCACGGTGTGTCCGGCGTCCTGGATGGCAGCCTCCGACCCATCTTTCAGCCGTCCAACGAGAGCGGCAGGCGAATGACCGGGCTTGAACCTCGCGAGCAGGTGCACACGGTCGGAGAACGCGCGCACGCAGAGCGGTTCCGCGTCGAGGCGCCGACATAGACTGATGAGGTGTCGTTCGACCACGTCAGCCGCGTCGCGCGAGATCAGCGGAATGCGGCCCAACGTTGGCCACACGAAATGACAGTAGAGGCGGTGTGCCGCCCGGCCGGGAGCTGCGTCGACGGAGTCCATGTGGTCACGGTGGGGTCAGCGCTCATCCGTAGCTCATCCGCGGTTCGCCGCTCGTGGAACGGCCCCGTATCTTTTCCGTCCGGCAGTTCACGGACAGTTTGCGGAGGCCTCAATGATTGGTGAGATGAGCGACGGGTTCGGCACGAGAGCCGTGCACGCCGGACAGGCGCCGGATTCCGAGACCGGCGCCATCATGACGCCACTGTTCCTCACATCCACGTACGTGCAGGACGGCGTCGGAGT
>JAUVPT010000302.1 GCA_030598525.1 Gemmatimonadota bacterium | reverse complement strand
TCCTCCTCCTGTGGTTCTCCGGGGTTGGCGTACTCCAGATGGAGGTCGGCAATTTCAGCGGATTCTTCGAGTCCGGCAGCGCCGGGATCATCAGTACAGCCGGGCTGGTGGTCGTCAGCTACATGGGGCTGACGAAGGTGGCCAGCATCGCCGAAGAGGTGAAGAATCCGGCGCGAAACCTGCCGCTCGGGATGTTCCTGGCCTTCGGGAGTGTGGTCGCGATTTACGTAGTGGGGACTTCGGTGATGGTGGGGGTGGCGGGGGTGGATGTACTCGCCAGGGGCGGCGGAGATCTGACGCCCGTCGCCACGGTGGCCGAGATCCTGGTGGGTCGATGGGGCAAGGTGGTGATGACGGTGGCCGCCATACTGGCCTTCTCAGCTGTAGCGAATGCCGGGATCCTCAGCGCGTCCCGCTACCCGCTCGCGATGGCGAGGGACAGGGTGCTGCCCGCGTATTTCGGCCGGATCGGGAAACGGGGAACGCCGACGGTCGGCATCGGGATCACGGTGTTGCTGATTCTGGTGTCGGTCACGCTGTTTGATCCGACGAAGATCGCGAAGCTGGCGAGCGCGTTCATGATGGTGATGTTCGCTTTCGTCTGCGCCGCGGTGATCGTGATGCGGGAGAGTCGGATCGAGTCGTACGATCCCGGCTTTCGATCGCCGTTCTACCCGGGTCTCCAGATCGTAGGCATCCTGGCTCCGTTCTGGCTCATCGCGAACATGGGGCTTCTGCCGACCCTGTTCACCGGCGGGTTGATCGTATTCGGCGCCATGTGGTACACCAACTACGCACGCGACAGGGTCGACCGGGAAGGCGCGATCTTCCACGTGTTCGAGCGACTGGGGCGGCAACGGTACGAGGGATTGGACCGCGAGCTCCGCGAGGTCATGAAGGACCGGGGCCCACGCGAAACCGACCCGTTCGACGCGCTGTTCACCGAGGCACGAGTCCTCGACCTGCCGGGGCCCATCCTGTTCGAGGAGCTGGCCACGCACGCATCGCATCGGCTGGCCCTGGACCTGCCGGTTGCCGCCAGCCAATTGGCAGAGGGATTCCTGCACGGTACGCTGATGGGGGCCACTCCGGTGTCCCACGGGGTCGCGCTGCCGCACATGCGAACGGAACTGGTGGACAACGCCTACCTCGTCTTGGCCAGGGTGCGGGCTGGCGTCCGGTTCGAAAGCGAGCTGGATGAAGTGGGTCGCGCGTCGGAGGAGCCGGTTCGAGCGGTCTTCTTCCTGGTAGGCCCGAAAACGGACCCCGGACGTCACCTGCGAATCCTGGCACAGATCGCCCGTCGGGTGGACCAGGCGAGCTTCATGCCGGAGTGGCTCGAAGCTGAAACTGACGAGCAGTTGAAGGAGGCTCTGTTCCGAAACGAGAGGATTCTCGTGATGTCGCTCGGGAGCACTCAAAAAAGCTCCGTGTTGATCGGCCTCAGGCTGAGGGAAGTGTCACTTCCCGATGGTACGTTGATCGCGATGATTCGCCGCGGAGATGAGCTGATCATTCCGAAGGGAGATACGGCGCTCGTCGACGGAGACCGGCTTACCGTGATCGGACGGACGGAAGGGATCAGCGCCCTCCGTGCGCGCTACGGCGTAGTGGAGACGTAGTGGACTGAGGGGAGGCGAGAGAGACTTGACGTTATGACGTCATGACGTCACGTTGAAGACATGAGTACAAAACGAGGCACCATATATTTCGATGAGAACCTGCATCGTGCCGTCCGACTGAAAGCTGCGGAGACGGATCGATCGATCTCGGATGTCGTCAATGAAGCCGTGAGGCAGTATCTCGCCGAGGACGCAGACGATCTTGCAGCGTTCGACGATCGCGCATCCGAACCGGACCTTCCCTTTGCCGATGTAGTCAAAGAGCTGCGGCGGCGTGGCAAGCTATAGGGTCTTCATCAAGCCGTCCGCGGCGAAAGAACTGGAGGCGGCAGGCACCAGGAAGGATCGCACGAGACTCGTGGCGAAGATCAACTCGTTGGCCGTTGATCCCCGCCCGCCCGGTTGTCAGAAGCTCACCGGCTCGGATAAGTACAGGATACGCCAGGGAGCATACCGGGTAGTCTATTCGATCGAAGACGACAGATTGGTCGTTACGATAGTTCGAGTTGCTCACCGTCGAGACGTCTATCGTGGAAGTGCCGGCTGACCAGACCCCTGCCCTCCCGGAGAGGCTCGTCATGCATGCACGCGCATTGCTCCTCGTTCCGCTCCTTGTCTGCAACGGATGCGCCGGTACATCCGATGACGACCAGTCCGCGGAGACCACCCCTGCCATGACAGGCCCCTACCTGGGCCAGACCCCACCCGGCGCGGAGCCCGAGTTGTTCGCGCCGGGGATCGTCTCGACCGGGATGCACACGCGGGACCTGGCGATGACACCGGAGGGCGACGAGATCTACTTCTCGGTCAGCGCCGGCCCCGTGGTGGCGATTCTCGGCTCCCGGCTCATCGGCGGAGAGTGGACGCAGCCCGAGGTGGCAGACTTCTCGGCCGATCCCACGGCGGGCGAGATCGAGCCCCATATTTCGCCTGACGGAAGCCGGTTCTTCTTCGTGTCGGACAGATCGCCGGATGGCAGTCCGGTGCCGGAAGCTGATCGAGGCAAGTGGGAGCGAGCCGATATCTGGGTGATGGAGCGCGCCGACGGCGGCTGGGAACAGCCAGTCCACCTCGGTCCGCCAGTCAACTCGGATGCGGATGAGTATTTCCCGTCGACGACGACCGACGGGACTCTGTACTTCACCCGGGCCGACCCGGAGACGGGTCGCAACTACATCTACCGGGCGCGCCCGGACGGGGATGGCTACACCGAACCTGAGCGTCTTCCCGAGCAAGTCAACTCCGCGAACCAGTTCAACTCCTTCGTGTCCCCGGACGAGAGCTACGTGATACTCGGAGTGTTCGGCCGTGAAGATTCTCACGGAGGCACCGACTACTACATCGTGTTCCGCGACGAGACTGACACGTGGTCGAACCCGCTGAACCTGGGACCGATAGTCAACCAGGAGCGTGGGCAGGAGTGGGCACCGTACGTGTCGCCCGACGGGAAGTACTTCTTCTTCATGTCCACCCGTCAGCCGTATCCCGGAGATGCCCCCAACCGGCTCACGCGTGACTGGTTGA
>JAUVPT010000113.1 GCA_030598525.1 Gemmatimonadota bacterium | reverse complement strand
GGATGGTCCAGATGGTTTGCGGGTTGATGAGCATGGGCCCGAAATAGGCCATGAAAAAGGTGCCGGCGTAGATGAGGGCCGCCACTCCCAGCCGCTTTGAAGCCCGCTGAAGGAGATCCGGCGGCAGACCGGGCGACGTGGCGTCCGCGTAGCGGACCCGCGGCGGGGCCGGGGTGGAGTCGAAGGTCACCGCGATTCCCGGTACCGCTTTGCCACCGTGGCCACCCGTTCGCCCAGGAGCCTCCCACGCGACAACTCGGCCTCGTCCAGGCCAGGGCTGTCCGAACCGGTCGTGGCTGCGACGCCGAAGCCGCCGAACCGAATACCGTCTTCCTCGTAATGCGGCCCTGCCACGATCATCCCGTTGTTGAGCATCGCGGTGAGAATCGACAGGACGGCGAGCTCCTTGCCACCGCCATCGCTGCCCCCGGTAGCAAAGGCTCCGCCCACCTTGTCTCCCATGAACACGCGCCGGTCGTCGATAAACGCCTTTACCGGCGTGGCGATCGAACCCCAGTAGGTCGGCGATCCGATCAACAGTGCGTCGCAGGCCTCGAGATCTTCATTCCCGACCTCGTCCACGGGTTTCAGAGTCACTTCGGCGCCGGCCACTTCTCGCGCACCTTCCGCGACGGCCTCGGCCAGGGTGCGAGTGTTGCCGGTAAGGCTGTGATAGACGACGAGTACCCGAACCGTGTCGCTGCTCGACTCCGTGGGCGTCGCCGATGCCTGGCCGACCCAGGCGACACACGTAAACAAGACCGCGAGCGGGCCCACGATGAGCTTGCGCATCAGTACCTCCAGCTTGTCAGGTCCGCGCCGGGGGGAGCTGCCTCGCGAATCCTCTCCAGGATGCGGGGCAGGTACATCGTGTTGTACCGAAGCCGTGATATGGCGTTCGAGTTCTCATGGTCGCCGTTCCAACAGTGCTCGAAGCGGTCACCGTAATCCACGAGGCCGGCGTAGTACGGATCGGTGGTGCTCTCCAGGAACTCTTCCATCAGATACGCGGCGTTGTTGAGGTAATAGTTGTCCATGTCGCCGGCGTAGATGTGAATCTTGCCGGCGAGGCTGGACCCGATCTCGGCCCAGTCTCGCTCCAGGATGTGCCTGATGTCGTAGTTCTCCCGCCAGTACTCGGCCACCTCGTGATCGATCTCGCCGGTGCGCTTGTCCCAGATTCGCTGCGGGTATCCGTCCTCACCCATCGGAGAATAGGTGGCCTCCCAGATGTCCCACTGACCACCGGATCGACCCTTCGTCCCCCTCACGAGCTCGGCGTGATTCTCGTTCCTGACGGTGTAGCTGACGTGGCCCAACCAGTCCCGGTGCGCCGGACGCTCCATGCGCCCGAATGGTCCGATGTCGAAGTACGCGTTCTCGTCCTCGTAGATGTCCACCAGCTCGTAGGCACGGAAATCGATCGGGTCGGGGCAGGCCGCGAACGCGCCGTTGTACTCCTCCGGGTAGAACACCTGCACGGCGAGGGCCTCCCATCCACCCGTCGAACCGCCATACGTGAAGCGGGCCCACCCTTCGCCGATGCCCCGAAACTGCTCTTCGATGTACGGGATCAGCTCGTACGTCAGCGCATCGCCCCAAGGCCCTTGGCTGGCGGAATTCACCGCGTACGAATCGTCGTAGTACGGCGTCGGATGCTGGATCTCGATCGCCAGGAAGCGCGGAAAGTCGGGAGAAATCCAGCGCTGATACAGGTCGTACTCCTCCTTCTGCTGGATTCCGTTGTAGCACTCGAGGCTGAATCGCTCGCTGTACTCGCACTCGAGGTCCGGGTCCGGCGGCTCGGTGCGGAAACCGCCGAAGTCCCTTGGGAAATGTCCGTGGAACACCATCAACGGGTAGCGGGCCTCCGGATGATCGTCGAACCCTTCGGGCACCAGCACGTGCGCACCCAGGTACATGTCGCGTCCCCAGAACTCCGAGAGCAACTCGCTTCGCATGCGGATGTGCCGGATGTACTTCGTGTCCTCGGGCGGCTCGATCTCCGGCATGACCTGATCGAGCACGATCTCGATCGTCTCGGCTCGCGATGGATCGACACGCACCGTCCTCGGCGTCGAGTAGAGGTTGCCTGGCTTCCGGTTCCACTGCTGCCCCTCGCCCCGGTCCGGCGGGAGCTTGACCGTGTGGCCGGTGGCCAGTTCGAAACTCTCGTACACGTTCAGCACAGCCTGGACCGAGTACTCACCGGCGGGCAGGTCGCCCAGCCCCTCGATCGGGTGTCCGAAGGTCGAGCCGTCGATCACGGCCGTCTCACCTGGCTGCCACGCCTCGACGTCGACCCCGAACCCCTGTGCGCTACGAGCCGGCTCCGACCGAAGCTGGAAGCGGGGCTCGGATTCGGTATCGAGAGACGCAATCAACAGGATGACGCGGCCGTCCAACGGGCCGGTCTGCACATCACCGTCGTATTGAACGGCAAAGCTCAGGGGACTCGTCGCGTCATCGTCGCCCCCAGCCGGAGCGCAGGATACGGCGGCGGCGAGGAGAACCGCGAGGACTGAAACTCGAACTCGGGAAAGCAGCATCAGTGCTACCTCACATGATCTGTCGGGATGCGTTCTCGACCTTCTCCCACAGGCGCGATCGCTCACGCGACACCTCGCGCCTGAATCGCTCGTCGTTCCTGACGCGGGAGAAGAGAGGGGATTCCAGGACGCGCATTTCGACGCCGAGCGGAGACATCCGGTACGCCTCGACGGTCCACTCGATCGCGCCGTCCGCGTCTCCGATCCAGGCGTAGTACACGGCGAGATCCTCGGCCCGGATCACGGGCGTGAACACCGTATCGGTCAGCGCGTCGGCATAAAAGGCGGCCGACAGCGAATCGACGAGCGCCCGCGCTTCGTCGACACGGCCGACCTCGTGCAGGCACGCGGCACGGATACCGTCGTGGGGTCCCAGATCGAGCTCCATGCACTCGTCCGCGCGATCGGCAAGAAGCAGAGCACGGGCCTCGATCGACCGTGGGAGCATCAGCTCGGGCTGGATCCGGCGGGCCTCACGCGCCTGTTCGATCGCCAGGATCGCCTCACCTTCCTGGAGAGCGGAATAGGCTAGCGCCAGACGGCGCCCGGCGTTCCCCGGATCCAGTGAAATGGAACGCCGCATCGACTCGAACGCAGCGCCGGGGTCCCCCTGCTGATTGAACACCCGCGCGCACCAGCTGTTGATCGCCGCGGATGAGGGCGCGATCTCGAGTGCCCGCTGGCAGTCTGGGATCACGACCTCCGGCGGGGCGGAGGAGCGCGTGGCGATGTAGATACGGGCCGAAAACCCGTCCGCAATGTCCGGATCCAGCTCGATCGCGCGGTTCGCGTAGGCGAGGGCGAGGGCTGCGTCACGGTAGCCGCGGTTCCCCGTCTCGTAACGGTAAGCCAGCGACAGCGAGTGAGCGCTCGACAGGCCGGCGAAAGCTCGTGCGTTCATCGAATCGGTCTCGGCTGCTGCGGCAAACGCCCGTCTCGCGGCAGCCAGGCCCTCCGCCGTTCTGCGTCCCAGTGCTTCTCTCCCCTCACCCAGTAGCCCGTAGTCGTCTGCGCGTACGCGGCCCGGTAGCAGAGTGCTTTGCCGAAGGGCGGGGGTCCGATTGGTGTAGTCCGAAATGAAGCTGTCGGCGATCGCGGCCGCCGGATCCGGACCGGTGGACGAGTCGGTTTCGTACGTCGCGTCCCACAGCGCCGTCGCCGTTTCACCGAGGCTCGTGATGATCTCCACGCGCAAGCCTGTCGTGTCGGAATACAGAGACCCGTACACCAACTTCTCCACGTGCAGGGAATCCGCGAGCTGGCGTGGGCTCAGCGCTGGCTTCTGCTCCGCATAGCGCCTGCTGGAGAACGGGTCGGTCACCTTGACCTGCCCGAGATCCATGAGGCGGCCGACCATTCGTTCCATGATCCCGGATGACAGATAGTCGTAACTCGAGTCGCCCGTGCGATTCTCCAGCGGGAGGACTGCCACCGAATCAAGGAACACGACCGTCGGCAGAGTCAGAACCTCGCGGGGGCGAGACAGCGGTCCGAGCCACAGGGCCAGAGCAAGCAGGCTCGTCACGGCGAACCCTGTCGCAATCCTGCGGAACGCTCCGGGCCGGCGCGGACGTGCCGGTGAACCGTCCGGCTCCCTCTCACGCCTGACCCCCTCGGGTGTAATCTCGAAGGCCCATGCCAGAGCGACCGAGATCGGGAAGCCCAACACCGCGAGAACCACGATGAGTTGATTGGCCCGCTCAGGAAGATAGAGCGCCGCCACGATGAGATCCGCCGCCTCCATGACGGCGAGAGCCACGACCGCGTAGGCCACAGCCACACGAATCACTTTCCTGCGCTTCAGTTCGCCGAACAGGGAAGGCTTCATGTCACACGCAAATGGGTTCGGTCCGGCTTGCAGCCTCGGGCCGGCGTCGGGGGGCGAACAAACAGTATAACGAAACGCGAACCTCGTCGTCGCGAATCCTGGCTAGAAGAACTCCCTGAACAGTCGTTCCGTCGCCCGGTCCAGTTCCTCGCTCGGGAGCGCCTGCGTCCTGAGCACCTCAATCTCGCGAGCGAATACGCGGAGATTCTGCCGGAAGCGCTCGAAACGCTCCTCGTCCACGTAGTCCATGGCTGTCTCATCGCCGATGAAGTTCGCAACGCTGCCCCAGCCGCGAGCCGAGCGCCGGACGCCGGCCGCCAGTTCGGGGTCATCACCCTCCACCGCGAACGCGTATAGCAGCACCGCGAGTTGAATCCGGCCGACGTGTGCCTTCTGCATGGCCATTCGCTCACGGTGCGCCCGGATCTCGGCCACGTTGAACAGCATCGTGGCCGGCGGGAACAGGTTGGGGACGGCGTTTTCCACCAGCCAGCCGATTTCCTGCTGGACGATGTCCACCAGCAGCGGGTTCACGGCCGCCGTGCCACCGGGGGCCGGCAGCGTGACCAGTGAGGTCTCGCGCCCGCCACCGTGATTCGTGACCAGGCCGTTCGCGTCGAATACCGCCAGCAGGCTGTCGTCCGGCGGCAGTGGGATCATAAAGGCGAAGGAACCCGTGGAAATCGTGTCAGCCGGGTCCACGGCCGGTCGCACCTCTCCCCAGTGTCCGTATCGCTGGCGAACCGGCACGAACACCGACATCGCACCGCACAACGAATCGTAGTAGGGGTCGAATATCCGGTCCTGGAGACCGTCTTCCTCGACCACGAGGGCCAGCGCTTCCGCTTCCTTCCAGTCCAGCTCCCGAGGAAACCCCTGCCCGGCTGCCCACGCCGTCTCGACCGGAAGGCTCGGGATGGCGAACGGATACAGGGTGGCCACGAGGACCAGCGACCCGGTCAGCCAGTGCTGCGCCTCCTCGCCAGTGAATCGAGAGATGAACCAGGCGAAGAAGACGCCGGCGATTGCCGAAGCCGCCACGGTGGATTGCAGGAAGAACCTCAGTCCGTCCTGGAACAGCCAGGCCAGTGGGGCCGCCGCCCACAGGAGGAGGAAGAGGCCCTTCTCGCGTCGCCACAGCAGCCACGACAGCCAGAGCACACCCGGCGCGGCAAGTGCGTACGTGAACAGGGCCACCGATCCGGCCACGTGGCCGCGCTGTCCGTTGTACCAGTCCAGGTGCCGCAGGAAATGAATGATGTATGGCGAGGTGAGGAGCACAGTCAGGCCACCGGTGATCAACAAGGCCTTCCAACGGCGGGTGGCCAGTGCAGCGAGCAGGATGCCAAGCCCGATCACTGGAGCGCCTCCGAGATGGACGTATGTCGTCAGGGTCCCGAACAGGATGGCCCGGACGTAGCGCTCTTCCAGGAAGAAGTGGATCGCCCACGCCGAGAGAATGAAGATCCACCCGGAGGGCACGCCGACGAAGAATGACGCGGCGGAGAAGACGTTCCCCGTCAGGAGCGCGGCGGC
>JAUVPT010000254.1 GCA_030598525.1 Gemmatimonadota bacterium | reverse complement strand
GTCGTGGGGGAGAGCCTGACTCTGGTGCCGATTCTGCGAGCCGGCCTCGGCATGGTCGATGGTGTCCTCGAGCTGATTCCCACGATGCGGGTCGGACACATCGGATTGCAGCGGGACCACGACACCCTCGAGCCGATCGACTACTACTTCAAGATCCCGCCGGACCCAGAGGGCAGCCTGTTCATCGTGGCCGACCCGATGCTGGCCACGGGCGGCTCCGCCAGCGCTGCGGTGAGCTTCCTCAAGCGCTCGGGGGCGAGGGAAATTCGCCTGATGTGTATCGTCGCCGCTCCGGAAGGCGTACAGAGAATGCTGGAGGATCATCCGGATGTCACGGTGTACGCCGCCGCCCTGGACAGCGGATTAGATAAGAATAGCTATATAGTGCCAGGACTGGGAGATGCCGGCGATCGACTGTTCGGTACTTGAGGCGGACGTACGGCGGTATCCAGACTGACTATTCCTTCATCGGCGGCCAGGAACTGAGCGGATCGGCTTCCCCTCGCCAACCCCGAATCCGCTTCCGCACCGCGGTCAGCTTCGGACGCGGGGTCCGGTGCCCGCGGGCCCAAGTGCTCGGGATGAGCAGCACGAGCAGCGTGTAGAACTCGAGCCGACCCAGCAGCATCAGCCCCGACAGGACGAGAAGCGCCGCTCGGCTCATGTGGGCGTAGTTGCCGGCTGGTCCGACTTCGCCCAATCCGGGCCCGATACTCGACAGCGCCGCCAGGGATGCGCTCATGGCAGTCACCAGGTCGCTTCCGAGGGCGGCGAGGATCGCCGTGCCTATCGCGTGCGTTCCCATGTACATCGCGAGGAACGCGAGGACCTTGAGCACGAGGTCGGAGCGGATCGGCAGTCCGCCGACACGCGTGACGATCACGGCCCGCGGATGGAGGACCTTTCGGATCTCTCCCAGCACGTGCTGGGCGACGACGGCCGCTCGGATCATCTTGAACCCACCGCCCGTCGAGCCACCCATCGCGCCCACGAACATCAACGCCAGCAGGAGGGACTGGAGGAGGACCGGCCACACGGCGAAGTCCGTGGTCCCGAATCCGGTGGTGCTGTGAATGGACACAACGCTGAACACGGCGTCTCGTGCGAGGTCGGTCGACCAGGCATTGCCGGACAGACCGAGCACTACGAAGCAGACGATGGAAAACAGGATCGCCGACGTCAGGTACCAGCGAAATTCCGCGTTTCGAATCAGCGCGAGCGGTTTTCCGGTGAGCGCCCGGTAGTGAAGCGTGAAGTTCACGCCGGCGAAGAACATGAACAGCACGGTGATCCACTGGATCGGCGCAGAGTAGTACCCTATCGATGCCGTGCGCGTGGAGAACCCGCCCGTGGCGAGGGCGCTCATGGAGTGGTTCAGGGCGTCAAAGAACGACATGCCCAGGACCAGGTACGCCGCCATCAACGCGCCGGTAAGGCCGACGTAGACACCCCACAGCAGCCGCGCTGTCGTGGCGATCCTGGGTCGGATCTTGTCCGTAGTGATCCCGGGGGCCTCGGCGAAGAACAACTGCGCACCGCCGACGCCGAGCAGCGGCAGAATCGCGACTCCGAGCACGATGATTCCCATGCCGCCGATCCAGTGGCACAGGCTGCGCCACAGGAGAATGCTGGAGGGAAGCTCCTCGATGATCGGGAATATCGTGGCACCCGTGGTAGTGAAACCCGACACCGACTCGAACAGGGCGCCGGCGACCGACGGTGCGGTCCCGGTGGTGATGAACGGGATCGCGCCGACGACGACGATCGTGAGCCACGCGAGACCGACGATCGTGAGAGCCTCACGGGCGTTGAGCTCCGAGCGCCTTGGCGTCGCGAACCACAGGAAGAGCCCGAGCAGTCCTGGAATCGCCACCGCCAGGATCCACGCTTCGGTCAGGCCGTCACGAATGCCAAGCGCAGCGGCCGGAAGCATGGCAATAGCCACTGCGACCAGCAGGCCGCCGAGCAGGTGCAGGATGTGACGGTAGCTCAAGACCCGGCCCGATCAGCTCGGGAACAGCGCCGTGACGTCGCTCACCGCATCGGCGAGCGCGAACACGATCGCCTCGTCACCGACCTGCAGTCTGTCCGACCCGCGTGGGATGACTACCTCCTCATCGTGCACGATGGCGGCGAGTATCGCGTGTTCGGGAAACTCGAGCTCCTCGAGCGGACGACCGACGAGAGGGGAGTTCGCCGCGACCGCGAACGAGATCACTTCGGCGTCCGAGTCCTTGAATACCGCAACCCGGCTGACGCTTCCCCGGCGCACGTACCTCAGGATCGCGTTTGCCGCACTGATCCGGGGGCTGACCGCGGTTTCGAGGCCGATGCGGCGCGCGAGCGGCAGGTAGTCGGTTCGATTGACCAGAGTGATGATCTGCCGTACGCCCAGGTCCCGTGCGACGAGTGACGAGATGATGTTGGCCTCGTCCTCCTCTGTCAGCGCCACAAATGCATCGCTCTCCCCCGCGCCCTCGAATTCCATCAACTCCACATCCGTCGCGTCGCCCTGCAGGATGAGAGTGTGCTCCAGTCGCTCGGCGAATTCTCGAGCTACTTCGGGATCGGGAACGAGGAGGGTGCCGTGCACACCATGCTGATCCAGCAGGCGGGCCAGGTAGAACGCCTCCCTGCTCGGACCCGCAATCAGGACCTGGCGCAGCTCCGTACGCGCGTGCCCGGTCAGCTCGAGCGCGGTCGGGATCTCCGCCTCGGTAGCTATCGCATACACGTGATCGTGCGCTCGGAGTTCGGTACTGCCGTCGGGGATGATCGTCTCGCCGTCACGCTCCACCGCGACTGCCAGCAGCGACCGGTTCTCCTTGGCGACCGCCAGCTCGCCGAGTGTGCGTCCATCGACCGGAGCTCCCTCGAGCACCGTAAGCCCGATCAGCTGCACCTTTCCGTCAGCGAACACGGCAAGGTCCGTGGCGGCGGTAGACTGCAGCAGCCGGAAGGTCTCGATCGCGAGCTCCCGTTCCGGGTTGATCAGCACGTCGACCCCGAACCGGCTCGGGTGCAGGGCGTCTCCCTCCCGGTAGAAGTCCGGGTTGGAAACACGCGCTACCTTGACCAGGTCAGGGCGTGCGGGAACGGCCATGCAGACCACGAGGTTCACTTCGTCGATGCTGGTGACCGCCAGCAGGAGACCGGCCGAATCGATTCCGGCTTGATCGAGAACCGTCGGGTTCACGCCGCTTCCCTCGATCACCGCCACATCGATGTGAGTTTCGACGTAATCGAGACGATTGCGATCCACGTCCACCACTACGACGTCGTGCTGCTCTTTCGACAGTCTCTCGGCGACGTGGTATCCGACCTCGCCGGCACCTACAATTACGATACGCATGCCGCCCAATGTCCCCGCGTTCCCGGTGCACGGCAAGAAGGGCTGTCGGTAAGAGTTGCCGAAGGTGGGGGGGCGAGGGCAAGATGGGGTCGCGGGCCCGTAGCTCAGTTGGTCAGAGCAGCCGACTCATAATCGGTAGGTCGCAGGTTCGAGTCCTGCCGGGCCCATTAACTTTGGAATCGTCATTCCATTGGAAGGTCGCAGGTGCTTCTTCGCGGCGAACGCCGCTCAGTGTCGGTCGCTGTCGCGCCCGACGCCGCACACCTCGCCGACCGGCCTAGAAGAACCGAAGGCCCGCCGTGAGT
>JAUVPT010000167.1 GCA_030598525.1 Gemmatimonadota bacterium | reverse complement strand
TTCTGCAGCGCATCCTTCAGAGAATCCCACTGGTCCCTGGCCCAGTCCTTCATCTCCTCCAGACCATCGCGCGCACGCACGAGCGCCAGCCGGCCGGCCACCTCATCCCAGTCCACCACGTTCCAGAAAGCTTCAATGTAGTCCGGGCGCCGGTTCTGGTAGTTGAGGTAGTAGGCGTGCTCCCAGACATCGAGCCCGAGGATCGGCACCACGCCGTCCGTGAAGATCGGATTGTCCTGGTTCGCCGTGGAATTAACCACGAGACCGTCGGAGCCGGCGCACAACCAGGCCCAGCCACTCCCGAACCGGGTCGCCGCGGCATTGCTGAACTGCTTGTGGAATTCCACGAACGAGCCGAACGAGTCGTCAATCGCCCCGCCGAGCAATCCACCCGGCGTGCCGCCGCCGTTCGGGCTCATGTTGGTCCAGAACAGCGAGTGGTTCACGTGCCCACCGCCGTTGTTGCGGACGGCCGTGCGGATGCTGTCCGGGATCGAGTCCAGGCTCAGCAGCAGCTCGAGCGCCGTCAGGTTCTGGAGGTCCGGGTGACCTTCCAGGGCGGCGTTCAGCTTGTTGACGTAACCCTGGTGATGCTTGGTGTAGTGAATCTCCATCGTGCGCGCGTCGATATGCGGCTCGAGTGCGTCGAACTCGTAAGGCAGCTTCGGCAGAACGTGTGACATATTCACTCCCTTTCAGGATTCATTGGCGGCTGAAGTGCACCAGTCTACGACAACAGGTGGCTTGAAGGGGAGTCCAATGCCGGGCCAGAGTTGACGCAAGAACGTTTTCCTGTATTGTTTGACCATGTTGTCAAACACTCTGGACAGGAACGCACGGTGACCACGCACGAGACAGGTTCACACGCCGCACCGGATTCCGAAGCAGCCGACACGGAGGCCCGCATCTTCGAGGCGGCACTCCGCGTGTTCGCCCGCAAGGGCAAGGATGGAGCGCGTCTGCAGGAGATCGCGGACGAAGCCGGGATCCATCGCCCCCTGCTTCATTACTACTTCCGCACCAAGCAGAAGCTGTACGAAGCAGTGGCCGCGCACATGTTCGGACAGTTCCTCGACAGCTTCGACGCGCCGTCTCACGACGGGCCGTTCGCCGACGTTCTCAGAGCATTCATCGATCACTACGTCGACAACATCCGCGAGCACCAGAACATGGCGAAGTGGATGGTGGCCGAGAACATGGCTGGCAATCCCTTCCTCGGCGAGCGCCTCGCGGCGGCTTTCGAGACGGAGGGATCACCTCAGCGGCACATGGAAGAGGCGATCCTGAGGGCCACCGAGCGGGGAGAGATCCGGCCCGTCAATCAGAAGCAGTTGATGCTCACCATCGTCTCTGCGTGCGTGTTCTTCTTCATCCAGCTGCCGACGGTGAAGATGTTGAATCCGCTGGCCCGCGATGACTTCGATGCCTTCGTCGAGGCCCGGAAGGAGCACGTGTTCGAGGTGATCTATTACGGCCTGGCCAGCCGGGAGGAGGTGGCCGATGCGTAAACTGACGGCTGTTCTGGCAAGCGCGGCGCTCCTGGCCGCCGGCTGCTCGTTCGCTCCCGATGTCAGGGAGCCCACGACGGTACTCCACCTGCCTGCCGAATACGCGGCGGCGCCCGTGGACAGCGCGGCTGCGGCGGACTCCGTACGGGAAGTGCGGGAAGCCGAGCGCTGGTGGACCGTGTACAACGACCCGGTGCTCGAGGCGCTGGTGGACACGGCTCTCGCAGCCAACCTCGATCTCCGTGAGGCGGTCGCCCGCGTAGAGGAAGTACGTCAACGGTATCGGATCGCACGGGCGGACCTGTACCCATCGCTGGGCCTCTCGGCCGACGTGACCTACCAGGATGCTCCGACCAACACCGGCTTCGCGGGAGAGATCGGTGGAGAGGACGGCGAGGCGCCGCCGGACGAGCCGGTGCCGAGTTTCGCCTTTCCCGACCGGTTCAAGTACGACACCTACACGGCAGCCATCGGTTTCTCGTACGAGATCGATTTCTGGGGCCGGTTCCGCAACAACACCAAGGCCGCGATCAGTGACTTCCTGGCCTCTGAGGGCGACTACCAGACGGCCCGGCTGGCGGTGATCTCGGCGACCATCTCGACGTACCTGGAGGTCGCTGAGCTCAGGCGGCGGGTGGAGCTCACGCGCCTCAGCGTGGATTTGCTCGGGGAGCGTGCGGAGCTCACGAACCAGCGCTACTACCGCGGCCTGGTCACTACTTTCGAGCTGTACACGTTCCAGTCGCTGTTCCGGAACACCGAAGCGGCTCTGCCGGTGATCGAGAGTCAGCTCGAGGAGGCGAAAGGGCGACTCGCCATCCTGCTGGGCCGGTACGCTGGAAGCATCGACGTGCTGCTTGGCGAGGATACCGCACCGGCGATCGTCCTCGACGCCGTGCCGGCGGACCTGACGACCGCGCTTCTAGAGGAACGCCCCGACGTGTGGTCGGCCTGGCAGCGCATGGAAGCGGCCCGCTACCGCATCGGGGCACGCAAGGGCGACCTCTACCCGCAGATCCGCCTCGACGCGACGGTTGGGCTCCAGTCGGGCACGTTCAACGACCTGTTCCGCGTGGACCAGTACTTCCTGAACCTGGTCGGCGGGTTGGTGCAGCCGTTGTTCCAGGGCGGACGTCTGAGGGCGAACCTCGGTGTGGCCGAGGCCCAGTTCCAGGCACAGGCGGCGGCCTATGTGCGCACGGTGCTGACTGCGTTCAAGGAAGTTCAGGTGAGCCTGGTGAACCTGGAGAAACAGACAGAGCGCTATGAATCACTGCTCCGCCAGCAGGCCTCGGCGGACGGCTCGGTGGACTTTCAGCTCCGCTCCTTCCAGCGGGGTGTGGGCGATTACCTGGCATATCTCGATGCTCGTCAGAACCTGGCGAGCACGGAAACGAACCTGGCGGGTGCAGAGCGCTCGCTGGCCGAAGCCCGGCTGGGGGTGCATCGCGCCCTCGGCGGTGCGTGGGTCCCGGATGACGAGGATCTCGGCCGCACGCTCGAACAGGAATACGAGACCATGGATCAGATGATGTTCCCGGCCGAGCAGGAGGCGGGACGATGAACATTCTGCGACGATTCGGAACGACTTTCGGGCGCCTCGGCAACCTCCAGAAGGGTCTCGCGATCATCGGAGTGGGCGTCCTGGGGTTCGTGCTCCTGATGGTGTTCCGGCCTCGCCCGGAACACCAGGAACCCACGCGCCGCATGCCTCTCGTAACGACGGTTCCCGCCGACGTGAGGTCGGGGAATCTCACGGTCAGGGGAAGCGGAACGGTGCGTCCGAAGAGCGAGATCGTGTTGTCTCCACAGGTGGCGGGACGCGTGGAGTGGGTCGCGCCGGCATTCGCGTCGGGTGGCCGATTCCAGCGAGGCGACCTCCTGCTCAGCATCGAGACAGCCGACTACGAGAACGCGGTGGAGGCGGCCGCAGCCACGGTGGCGCAGCGCCAGGTCGAGGTCATGCAATGGGAGCAGGAGCGGGAACTGGCACGTGAGGAGTACGAGCGCCTGCGGGCCCGCGAAGGGATCGACGCTCCCCCCGATTCCGGCGCGCTCGGTAGCCTGATCTTCCGGGAGCCCCAGCTCCAGGCAGCAAAGGCGTCGCTCCGCAGCGCAGAGGCCCGCCTGGACGATACCCATCTGGCACTCGCACGGACCCGCATCACGGCGCCGTTCGACGGCGTGGTGCGGGCCAAGAGCGTGGACGTCGGACAGTACGTGGCGCCCGGCCAGAACATCGGTGCGCTATACGACACGGGCGAGGTGGAGATCGTCGTGCCGCTGACCGACAGGGAAGCGGCACTCGTGGAGGGCCTGTGGGATGCCGCGGCCGGCGAAACGGACACTCGCATCCCGGCTACGGCAAGCGCGAGCTTCGGTGGCCGGACCTATTCGTGGGACGCGTACGTCGATCGGGCCGAGGCCGCCCTCAACCCGGAGACCCGCACCGTGGACGTAGTGGTTCGCGTGCCGGATCCGTTCCTGCGTGACGAATCCGGGCGTCCGCCACTTCTCCTCGGAACCTGGGCCGACGTGGACATTCGCGGGGCTTTCGAGGAGCGCTACACAGCCCTCCCGCGAGCTGCCTTCCGTGACGGGGGAGCGGTGTGGGTCGTGCGGGCCGTGCAGGAAGACACGGTTCTCGTCATCGAGCCAGCCGAGGCCCTCCAGGAAGTGGAAGGCGAGGTCTACCTGAGAGCGGATCTCGAACCCGGTGAACCCATAATCGTAAGCCCGCTGGCAGTGGTCACCGACGGCATGGCCGTCCGCATCGCGGAAGGCGGCCGGCAGTGAACCGCGCCATAGAATGGATGGCCGGCCACAAGGTCGCGCCCAACCTGCTCCTGGTCTTCATCCTCGCAGCCGGACTGCTCAGCATCGCCGGCATCGTGCAGGAGGTCTTCCCGGAGCTGGACCTGGAGGCCGTGCAGGTCCTCGTGCAGTACCCCGGAGCTTCGCCCGAAGAGGTGGAGGAAGGGATCATCCAGCGGATCGAGGAACGGGTGGAGTCCGTGGAGGGCGTCCATCAGATCAACTCCACCGCCTCGGAGGGCGTGGGCGTCGTGTTCGTCGAACTGAACCGCGGCGAGAACGTCTCCCGGGCCCTGGACGAGATCAAATCCGAGGTGGACCGGATCACCAGCTTTCCGGTGGACGCCGAGGAGCCCGAGGTCACCGAGGTCATCGGCCGCACCCGGGTAATCGAGATCGCGGTTCATGGCGAGGTGTCCGAGCGCGCCCTGAAGGAGATGGCCAACCGGATCCGGGACGACCTGTCCGGCATGCCCGAGATCTCCTTCGTAC
>JAUVPT010000331.1 GCA_030598525.1 Gemmatimonadota bacterium | reverse complement strand
GCCTTGGATGGCGACACGATCATCGCTCGCTGCCCTTTGCCCAACGGACAGAACAGATCGATGATTCGGTTGGTGGGGTCAGGCTCACCACGTCGGGTGAGGCCGCACTCCAGCTTGAGCTGCTCTTTCGGGTGCTGCGCCGAGAGTCGCCTGAAGTCGCGGCGATGGCCCAGCTCCTCGACAGGGATACCATTGACTGAGAACACGCGCTTGAGAGGAGGACTCTTCCCGCTTCCTGGCGGGTTTCCGACCTCTCCTTCGATCTCGTCGCCCGAGCGCAGCTTGTGTTTGTGGATCAGTCGTTGCCCGACGTAAATGTCGTCGTCGCTGGGCGTGTAGCTCATGTGCTTCCGTCGGATGAACCCCGACTTTCCGCCGAGGACTTCCAGCACCCCGAGGGTTCCTTCGTTCGTCACGTAACTTCCATTCTTTGCTGATTCGACCCGCGAGGATGCCCGCAGATCAAGGGATACAAAACAGCCACACCGTCCGCTGCCGCGACCATGAGGATCGAAACAGAATCAGCATGGGGCTACCAAATGAACCCGACGGACCTTTTGGGGGATCCCCGGCGGAGCCGCGGGTCGGCTCGATCGCGACCGCCTCCCGGCGGATCGTGCCTCGATCGAGGCATGCATGATAGCACTCTGACGCCCGGAATCAACCTCTCGTCAATTCCCGGGACCGGAGGGCGGGCCGTGCCGAGCCCTGCGCGGCACCGGGATTCGCTAGAACAGCAGACGGTACGTCAGGCGAATGTCACGCCCCGGAAGAGGCGCAATGTCCTTCAGGAGCGAGACGTGATTCCGTGCCTCCCGGTCGGTAAGGTTCGTCCCACGCAGCGTAATCTCGTGGACCAGGCTGCCCGTGAAGAACGCGTAGCTGACGGACGCGTTGAGGAACGTGTAGCCGGGGGTCGGCGTCTCGAACGCGGCCACCCGGGTCTGCTCCTCGGTGCGCCGCACATCCACTGCGGCCCGCCAGCGGTCGACCTCCCACAGCGCCCCAGCGCCGTAGCGAAGCGGCGGAATGAACGGCAGGGGATCGTCGCTCGAAGTGGCTTCGGCCCGCACGTAGTCGCTGAATCCGGTGAGAGCCAGGTGGTTACCGGGCCGGTGAAGAATCGAGACCTTGAGGCTGAGTTCGAACCCGTAGAACCGGGCGTCCTCCTGTTCGTATTCGGCGACCGTGAAGCCGGCGACCGTCGAGTCGGTCGGCGCGATGAGTATGAAGTCGTCGAACGAGTTCACGTAGCCGGCCAGTTGCCCGGTGACCGACCCTTCCGTGACGATCAGCGCCGCGTCGAAGCTGCGGCCGATCTCGTTCACCAGGTCGGGATCGCCAACTTCGTACAGGCGGGTCGCCGCGTGCGGCCCGTCGGAGAACAGTTCCTCCGCCGTGGGGAGTTTGGTCGAGCGGGCTGTCGTCGCAGTGAGCGTCACCGACTCTGAAGCGGACCAGTTGACTCCCAGCGAGCCGGAGAATCCATCGCTGCTCCGGCTGCGGCCGTCGATCACGTCGTGGTCGTTTCCTTCCCAGCGGGCTCCGACCGCGAACTTGAAATCGCTGATCGCGATCTCCTCGTACAGGAACAGGGCCAGGGCCCCGGTCCTCGTGTCAGGAAGAAACGCTTCCAGCCCCGCCGCCTGCACTTCCCGCTTCCCGTACTGGGCGCCCAACGTCCCGGTCACGGGTCCCAGAGGAGCGTGTGTCGCCTCCAGTCGGCCCTCGAACTCGTTGTTGTCGAACCGCGTGCCGACCTCCTGCCCCTCGAGCTCCTGGTGGTTGTAGTCAGCGTAGCCGGCGCGGAGCTTCGCCGCACGCACGAGGCTTCCGCCGAAGATCCAGGCTCCCTCGACATCGAACCGGGTCTGGTCCAGGTCGATCTGGACCCCGTGGTCAGGCTCCTCTTCCGGGGCGACGGGTGACTCCTCTTCGCCATGCTCGTGGCCCGGTACGCCGTATTTCGTGCCGTAGCCGGTGACTGCCGCTCCGAAGTATCCGGCGGAACCCACCCACGACGCTCCGAGTGAACCGGTCCGGGTTTCCAGGGCGCTGTTCGGAAGGAAGCCCAGGTCCTGGTGCTCCTCACCAGGTTCCTGCGCCCAGGGAGCGACCGCCGGGCCGGGAATTCGATAGTCGTCCGTATTCCTGAGCAGGCCGCTGGCGTGCCACCCGAACGAGCCGACCGTTCCGTTGAGCGAGACGCCGCCGTTCAGCTCATCGCTCACCGTGGCGCCCTGCACCTGGGCGTGGCCGGTGAAGGCGTGGATGGACTTCTCGCGGGGAATCCGAGGGTCGATGATGTTGACGGCCCCGCCGATCGCCGAGCTCCCATACAGAAGCGTCGAGGGGCCGCGGATGATCTCGATCTGACCGGCCAGCATCGGCTCCACCGCCACCGCGTGATCGGGTCCGCTGGCCGATACGTCACCACTGCTCACTCCGGACTCCAGCACCCGAACCCGGTCTCCCTGCAGACCGCGGATCACCGGGCGACTGGATCCGGGACCGTAGTAGGTGGACGTCACACCGGGTTGCTCGGCCAGCGTCTCACCGATGGAGTTGCGTCCCTTCTCGACGAGCTCCCGGCCGACGAGGACGTCCGTCGCCTGGTATAGCTCGGTCTGGGTGCGGG
>JAUVPT010000133.1 GCA_030598525.1 Gemmatimonadota bacterium | reverse complement strand
GGGCAGAACGCGGTCGAGCTCGATCCGTGTCGAACTACCCGCGTGAATACCCGTCCCGGGCACATTCGGATCCCCGGCCTCGCCGGCTCGATGCGGCTCGATTCGCTGCCAGCCGCTCGGCTCTTGTTGCTCGCAGCGGATCAGGACAGCTTTGCAGCCCCGGCTCCGGCCGGCTCCCTCGTTGCGGACATCGAGGAACACCCGAACTCCGTTCGCCGCGCGCTCGAGGACGAGCGTGTCCGGCAGCACGAGGCGGGGGCGCCAGTACCAACGTGCCAGCCGCCACAGGCCGGCGGCCACGACAAGGGCGATCACAGTGAGAAGGGTTCTTGTCATCATTTCGAGGAATCGATAGCTCGAAAAGGTGCAGGCAGCAACCGGCGGACCAGGAGCACAGAACGGTGTTTCGCTGCGCTCGCATACGATTATCCCTATATTTAACAAGGCCCCACAATACTGGCAGTCGACGCCGGGACCGCGAGGGGTTCCATGTTCTCCATACCCGAGGATCTAAAAGCAGCCTTTTCCGACCGGTATGAGCTGTCGGAGGAGCTCGGCCGGGGCGGTATGGCAACCGTGTATCGGGCCGTCGATCGAAGGCACGGCAGGCAGGTCGCGATCAAGGTGCTGGAACCGTCCCTGGCGCTGGCCCTGGGGCCGTCGCGGTTCCTGCGTGAGATCGAGATCGCGGCCAACCTGACGCACCCGCACATCCTGCCGGTCCACGACTCGGGAGAATCGGCCGGCTTCCTCTTCTATGTCATGCCGTTCGTAGAGGGGAGCACCCTTCGGCAGCGTATCGCGGACGAGGGCGCGCTCTCAGTTGCTGAAGCCCTCCACATCACCGGCCAGATCGCGGATGCCCTCGACTACGCCCACCGACAGGGCGTAGTCCACCGGGACGTGAAGCCCGGCAACATCCTCCTGTCAGGAGGCAACGCCTACATTGCCGACTTCGGCATTGCACGGGCCGCCGCGCTGAGCGGCACGACTGAACTCACAAATACCGGGATCGCTGTCGGAACGCCCACATACATGAGCCCCGAGCAGGCGGCAGGCCAGAAGGACATTGATGGCCGGAGCGACATCTACTCCCTGGGGTGCGTGCTCTACGAAGCTCTGGTTGGCGACCCGCCTTTTACCGGCGATACCCCGCAGTCCGTTATCGTCAAGCGCATCACGGAGCGTCCGATACCGGTACGGCGGTTGCGCAGCGAAGTGCCGCCGAGTGTTGAACGCGCTCTCGCGAAATCCCTCGAGCCGAATCCCGCGCAACGATATCAGACCACCGGAGACTTCGCGGACGACCTTCATCCAGCCGGGGGCGTCGGCCGTCGTCTCATGTCGTTGCTCCGACGCTGGCGGTATGTCACTCGCAGCCGACTGGCCGGTCGCCCGGTATTGACGTTTGGCCTCGGTGCGGCGGTCCTCGGTCTGTTTGTAGCAGGCCTCGGCGCACTGCTTGTCGGGACTGGCAGGATCGGGGCACCGTCGCCTTCGACGACCGGATCTGCAGATGTGGAGGGTGGGGGCACCACCATCGCGGTCCTGCACTTTGACGACATGAGTGCCGACGGGTCGCTGACCGCCTACGCCAGGGGATTCACCGATCACTTGATCCACTCGGTCAACCGGGTGGAGGGCCTCGCCGCTCCCTCCCTCCTGGCCGTGCGGCAGTTCAGGGACAGCGACACGCCGCCGGACGCGATCGCGACCGCCCTCCAGGCCGACTTCATCGTACATGGGTCCGTTTTGGGAGGACCGCAGCGTATGCGGGTGAATGTGAGCCTGATCGACCCCACGACCGGGCAATCGCTTGGAGACGCGAGGGTCGAGGCTGCCCCAGGCGAGATCCTCGGCCTGGTCGATGGGGTTACGGACAGCCTGTCTTTCTTCCTGAGGCCGGCCGTGGGTCACGAGGTTCGTATGCAGGAGCTTCGCTCCGGCACGGGCAGCGATGATGCGTGGACACTGGTCTGGGAGGCTGAAGCGCTCCGGGATCGACATATCGATCTCATTGAGCAGGCAGACCGGGAAGGAGCGGACAGGGCGCTGGTCTCTGCCGATTCCCTGCTCGAGATCGCCGAGTCTCTGGACCCGAGCTGGGCCGAGCCCACGCTCGCTCGTGGGTGGATCGCTTCCCAGAGAGCCCTCGTGTTCAGCTCGGAGCCAGGGGAGTACGATGCGGAGAGCGAAGAGCTCCTGCGGGACGGCCTTGCCCACGCCGAGCGAGCCCGAACCTTGGAGGGCGAAAGCGCGGCGGTGCTCACGCTGAGAGGCATGCTGAACTTTGGCCTGGCCCGCATCCAGCAATCCGATGCAGGTCGAGCCTCGCTCCTTGACGCTTCCGCGGCAGACCTCCGTGCGGCTACCGAGGCGGATCCGGCCCTGGCCGAGGCATGGCGGGGACTCGGCCGCCTGCTGGAGTACCACCGGGCCGATTTCCTCGGAGCGAAGGCCGCGTACGAGAGAGCGTATGCCAGCGATCGCTTTCTCGAGGACGCTGACGAGATCGCACTCGCGTTGGGCGAGATCTCGACCGACCTCGAGGATTACGACGATGCGATGCGCTGGTATCGGGAAGGACGGACCCGGTGGCCCGACGATGTCGGCTTCGCCGGGCTCGGCCTCATAACGCTGGCCTCGAGGTCTGGGCCGGACGACGTGAACTTGGCGTGGGCTCTCACCGACACGATCGCGGAGATCGCCTCCCTCGATCGGCAGTCACTGTTCTACCCGATCATGTACGCGCAAGTGGCGAGCGTCCTCGCGCGCGCTGAATTGGAGGACAGCGCCCGCGCGGTTCTGGCCCTCGCCGAATCACGTTCCGACGAGGCTCCCGATTTCTTCGCATACGATCTGGCCCACGCCTGGCTCGTCATCGGCGATACGGCACGAAGCCTCGATTGGCTCGAAGTTGACCTGGAGGCCAACCCTGGCGACCGGCCGGAGCGTGCCCGGGAGCCCTGGTTCCGGCCCCTGCACGGCAACCCGCGATTCGAAGAGCTCGTGGGGCACGACGTATCCTACGCGACCGAGCCGGGTACTTGAACTACTTGTAGATGGTCAGCTGGTTGCCGTTCTTGTGGGCCTTCCCCTTGCGGTAACGATTCGGCTGGTTTGGCTGACGTTCGTCGATCTCGATCTCGAGTCCGTCGTATACGGCGTCCTCGAAGGTCTGCGACCACTTGCAGGACCACTTGCCTGAACCGGGCGGTTTTTCGACCCACAGTTCCAGGATGAGACTACCTTCCTTGATCTTCAGCTTGGCCATTACATCCTCCGGGCTAGGGTAGGGCGCGTGTCGCTCTCGCCTCCGGAGAGCATCGAAACAGCGCCGCCAACGGCTTCAGCGGTTGGGTTGCGGTGTCGTTCTCAAGTACGGTTTGATCGTCTCATATCCCTTTGGGAACTTTGCGGCCAACTCATCGTCCGCGACCGTGTTCGAGATGATGCAATCGTCGCCGTCCCGCCAGATCGCGGGTGTTGCGACCTGGAACTTCGTCGTGAGCTGGAGAGAATCCACTACCCTCAGGATTTCATCGAAATTTCGTCCCGTCGCTGCCGGATAGGTGAGTGTCAGCCTCACCTTCTTGGCCGGATCGATGACAAAGACCGATCGCACCGTGAGAGTGTCGTCCGCATTGGGGTGGATCATGTCATAGGCATCGGCAACAATCCGATCCGGATCGGCGATGATCGGATAGTTCATCTCGGTGTTCTGGGTCTCGTTGATGTCTGCGATCCACTCGTTGTGGGACCCGATCGGATCCACGCTTACGGCGATGACCTTCACGCCGCGAGCCGCGAACTCGTCCCGCAGCTTGGATACGGTACCCAGTTCCGTCGTGCACACCGGCGTGAAATCCGCCGGGTGTGAGAACAGGATGCCCCAGCTCTCGCCGAGCCAATCGTGAAAAGAGACCTGGCCCTCAGTGGTCTCGGCCCGGAAATCGGGCGCGGTGTCACCCAGTCGAATTGCCATCGTTCACTCCTGCGTTGGGGGACGGCTCATCATGTAATCTAATCAGGAATGCGTACGGGTACGTAGATGCCGGACACGATCGCAGCCCGGGCGGTGACAACCGGGCTGCGTGGCGAACTTCACCGTTCGCCGTAGCAGAGCCGAAGGAGGCGGGCCGCTTGACCCCGGGCTTGATGGGCGATATCCTCTCGATGAGATTCATTCTCATCAAGCCATAACTTCCATACTCAACTGCTACATACGAATGGTGAAACGCACTCTTATCGTGGTGACCGTCCTCGTCGTCGCTGGCTGTGCCTCGGCGAGCCGCGAGTCCGTCGATGCAGGACCGACGAGTAATGGGGACCCGGTCGGCCTCCTCGTCATGGCTCATGGCGGATCTGCCGAATGGAACGAGACCGTAGCGGCGGTCGTCGAGCCACTCCGAGATGAGTTGCCTACGGCCGTCGCTTTCGGGATGGCGGACCCGAGGACACTCGAGATAGGGCTGGACTCGCTTCGATCAACTGGAGTAACTCGCGTGGCTGTAGTCCGGATGTTCATCTCCGGGCAGTCGTTTCTGGAGCAGGCCGTGTTCCTGCTTGGCCTGTCCGAAGAGGACCCCACGCCCGACAAGCACGGGGAGTCGGATTCGAGCAGTTCCTCCGAAATCGAGGCGATCAACCACGGTCTGGTCGTGGCGACGCACGACGGGGGTTTGATGGACTCCCGGGAAGCACGAGTGGTTCTGACGGACAGGGTCCGATCCCGAAGTCAGCGGCCCGAGAACGCCAGTGTGCTCCTGATTGCACATGGAATGGGTGACGACGGTCAGAACGACATAGTCGTCCAAGCGATGGAGGCCGTTGCGGTCTCTGTCAGGAAGGCTGGATTCGAGTCAGTGCACGTCGCGACGCTGCGGGAAGACTGGCCCGAGAAGAGGGCGGCCGCGGAACGGCGGATCCGGGACTACGTCGGGAGCGAGTCAGAAACCGGGCGACAGGTGATCGTAGTTCCGATGCGTCTTTCGGGGTTCGGGCCGTATGCCGAAGTCCTGGTCGGAATGGAGTACACACCGACCGAGGGGTTGCTTCCACACCCCGCCATCTCGGAGTGGATCCGAAACACGGCCTCACGCGTGATCTGTCAAGCCGGCTGGGACAATCCGCTCGAAGCCTGCGGATAGTGCCGGTGCGGTCGGCGTCCACGTACAGTCGGCGGTCTCCCGCGCTCAGGCATTCTTCCGTTTCGACGACCCAGCGTTACATGCACATCGCTTAATCGCCGCCGTCGCCCGAACCGTTCATGCTCCAGCTGCTGAGGGTGCATTTCCAGTCGCCATTCGGCAGTCTCAACCACACCTTGGCCCACTTGCTTGAGCCCCTGGCCGCGTCCCCGTCGGGACCTGTAAAGGTCGCCTCACAACTCCCCGTGGACCAAGCCATGTCCTGGGCTTCTGCCACCTTTACCTGCTCTTGGCGGCAGTTCAAAGAGAAGCGG
>JAUVPT010000244.1 GCA_030598525.1 Gemmatimonadota bacterium | reverse complement strand
GGGACGAATTCTGGCTCTGCTCGAGGCCCGAGACCGCGACGCCGCCGGCGTTGGCAGCCTTGCCCGGACCGTACATGATCCGCGCTTCCTGGAATACGGCCACAGCATCGGCATCGCTCGGCATGTTCGCGCCCTCTGCCACTCCGATGCAGCCGTTGTCCACGAGCGTACGCGCGTCTTCACCGTCGAGCTCGTTCTGCGTGGCGCTCGGAAAGGCCAGGTCGCAGGGAACCACCCAGGGACGCTTGCCGGGCAGGTACTCGCAACCGAAATGCTCGGCGTACTCGCTGATCCGGCCACGGCGCTCTTCCTTGAGCTCCTTGATCCACTGGAGCTTCTCGCGATCGATTCCGTTCGGGTCGTGGACCGTGCCGCCGGAGTCCGACGCCGTGATGGGCTTCGCATCGAGGTCCAGCAGTTTCTCCATCGTGTAGATGGCGACGTTGCCCGAACCGGAAACGGTGCACGTCTTGTCCTTCATACCTTCTCCACGGTGGTTCAGCATGTCTTCCATGAAGTAGACCGTTCCGTAGCCCGTGGCCTCGGTGCGGATCAGGCTTCCGCCGAACGCCAGGCCCTTGCCCGTCAGGATTCCGTCGAACTCGTTGCGCAGGCGCTTGTACTGGCCGAACAGGTACCCGATCTCGCGCGCCCCGACGCCGATGTCGCCGGCCGGGACGTCGGTGCGGGCGCCGATGTGCCGGTACAGCTCGGTCATCATCGACTGGCAGAACCGCATCACCTCGCGGTCGCTCTTGCCCTTCGGGTCGAAGTTCGCTCCGCCCTTACCGCCACCCATCGGAAGCGTGGTGAGGCTGTTCTTGAACACCTGCTCGAAGCCGAGGAACTTGAGGATGCTCTGGTTCACCGTCGGGTGAAACCGCAGCCCGCCCTTGTAGGGCCCGATCGAGTTGTTGAACTGGACACGCCAGGCACGGTCGGCCCGCACGTTACCTTCGTCGTCTTCCCACGAAACGCGGAAGATGATGATCCGGTCTGGCTCCGTCAGCCGTTCGAGAATCTTCTCCTTACGGTAAACCGGATGGTCGAACGTGAACGGGATGACGCTGTGCGCGACTTCCCGCACCGCCTGATGGAATTCGGACTCCCCAGGATTGCGCTTGATGACCTTGGCCATGAAACGCTCGATCTCCTGTCGGATCTCATTATTTGCGGGGCTGCTCATGCTCCGTGTTCCTTTCGTGGTAACCGGTGGATCACCCTCTGCACCCCCGGGAAACGGCGATTCCTATATCAAGAATCGTGCTACGGAGAAGCGCGATCAGACCCGCGCGATGACCCGTGTTTGACGGCATGCAGGAAGGCATTGCGGGAGGTCCGGTCGGCGATCAGTCCACGTCCCGCTCCACCAGTCCGTGGATCAGCCGAGAGGCCAGTTCTGCGGGCATTCCGAAGTCCGTCGCGCGCCGATACGCGGCGCCCAGGATTTCCAATTCGCCACCGTCGAACCAGACGCCGCCGCACTCCGGGCACCGGTCCACGATGACGTTCTGGATGACTTCCTTGCGCATCTCGGTTCCGTCATGCTGGCACCGCAGAGTTTCCTCGCGCTCCGCCTTCAGCTTGAGCTCGCAGTCCATGCAAGTCGGAACACCTTCGAACTCCATGCGGGTTCTGCGTTTACCGCACCGAACACACGTCTCGCCGATGGACTCTTCGCCCGATTCGATGACGTGTCGGATCACGAGCTGGGACAGATCGGCAAGCGCCTTGAGCGGGATCGGCCTTTCGACGACCTGGTACGAGCGGTGGAAATAGCGCGCTGGATAGTACCGGACGTGCTCGCAGTCGAGGTCCACCACCAGGTAATCACCGGCTTCCGCTCCGACCGCACCGTGCATCGTCTGAACGACAGCCGGCTCCTTGAGCTCGGCGCCGTACACGCGCCCCGTACGGCTGTAGATGCGCCACTCCACGATGTCCCTCCGGGATCATCCGACTCACTGGGTCACGTCCCAACCACTACCGCCCGTGGAAGTTATCGTCATCCTAACAGTACTCCGCCGGGTTGTCACCACCTGGGCCGCTGGGCCAGCGGCCGGGGTGGACCGAAGGGCGCGCTTCGGGACTTCCTGTCCCGCCCAAAACCTCCGGGACCCAGGTCTCGTATGAGGTGGCATGCGCAGGTCGGATCCCCGTGGATCCGGCCGGGATGAAGCTCACACCAGGAGGTCGATGTGACGGATGAGCACAAGGAAGCCGATGATCAGCCCGAGGCCGAAGTAGACGGCGTCGAGGTCGAGGTCGAGGTCGAAGAAGTGAAGGAAGACGCCGAAGAAGGTACCGGGGAAGGGCGCGAGGAGTATTCGGTCTGCGGCGAAGATCTGTTGAGCCGGATAAAGGAGCTGGTGCGGGAAGGCAACATCCGTCGCATCACGATCCGCTCCGAGGAAGGAAACACGTTGATCGAGATCCCTCTGGCCATCGGTGTGGTCGGTGCGATGCTGCTACCGGTGTGGGCCGCTGTGGGCGCGATCGCTGCGTTGGTGACAAACTGCACGATATCGGTCGAGCGCCGGGAGGACTGAACCTCCCGGCTTCGGCCCGGGCGGCGCGAACGTCCGGCTACGGGGTTTCGAAGGCGATGGGAAGCTCGGTCCACGCTGCGACCCGACGGTCGCGGCTCATGGCCGGCCTGAATCGCATCACCTGGACCGTCGCCATCACGGCTGCGTCCAGGTGCGGATCCCCGCTAGATTCCGCGAGCAGCGAGTCGGCGGCCCGGCCTGTCTCATCCACCCGTATACGACCCACGACCCTCCCCTCGCGACGCTCGTTCGGACGGTACTGCTGGAGCAGCTGCGCCGAGACCTCGTCCCAGTTCTCCAGCAACGGAGGGATCTCGGACACGGCCAGAACGTCGCTGTCCTTCTCGACCAGCACCATGGTGAACCGGGGAGCGGCGGGAGCCGGTCGGTTCCCTAGCGGGTTCGCGGACATCGTGGTGACCTGCAGCAGGTCTGACCCGACTTCCGGCTCGTCGTCCGTCGAGTTGACCGGGTTCGCCCGCGGAATGCCACCCGAGAAGCCGGCCGCCTGGCCCTGGCTGCGGCAACGGCTGATCTCACCCAGGACGGGATCTCCGTGGGGCAGCGCCAGGAGATCGCGCCGGTCTCGCTGCGTCGGACGAAAGCTGACGCAGTTCATCCGGACGATGTGCACCACCTCGCCCGTCGTGTAGTCGCCTGTGGCCAGCATCCTCACGAGGTCGGCCTTCAGCAGGGGACCTGTGACCTCCTCCGCCTCTTGACCGCCGACGGGGGATGCGACCAGGGCAAAACTCCACACGAGGACGACGCCGGCCGCCCTCGCTCGTCGGACAGTCTCGATCCCGCTCATTTCATATACCTCCACCGGGCGGCGACCGAGCCGAACCCACCCGTGGGACTCGAGATCGGAGTTGCCGCTGTCACCGGCAGAATCCGCAACGGTCGTACCCGCCCCTCGTATATTGCTGTAATTGCCGATATCACAATGAGATAAACGGCTTTTCCACACACCACGTTGTTGGCTGGACCGAGTGGCCATCGTGCAAAAAAGATCAATGCGCCGCGTTCGTGCAGACAGAGCGACCTGGGGTCACGCTGCCGAAACGTTGACGCTAACCGTGCGGAGACAGAGTTTCGATCGGTCAGGGCGGGCGCCGCGCGGGCTCGCTGATTCCGCTGTCCAAACCCCTTCAAGGGCGACCTGGCTGGATATGGCGCGACCCCGATCCTCCACGACGGCCACGACCATCGTTCTCGCGG
>JAUVPT010000083.1 GCA_030598525.1 Gemmatimonadota bacterium | reverse complement strand
GCATGCGCGGAAGGTGGGGTGTGCAGGCGGGCCTGCTGTCCGGGATGGCGGTAGCCGCACTCTTCTTCATCGTCGATCTCATACGCGCGGCCCCTCTTTCCACGCCGCTCTTCTTGAGTCGATCACTGCTGCAAGCAGGTCTAAGCATGGAGAGCGCGAGCGCAATGCAAGGCGAGAGCATACTGGACACTCTCGCAGGCCTCTCGCTGGGAGGCCGCCTCGCAGCGTATACCGCCGTTCACCTCGCCGTGTTCGCGCTCCTCGGCGTACTCGCGGCGGCACTGGCCAACCTGTTCCATGTGCGTTGGAACGCACGCACTGGCGGCGTCGCCGGGTTGCTTGTCGGCTTCGCGGCATGGCTGGCCGCGTCGCAGGCCGGGGGGGTGTGGCTCGCGGAGGCCCACCTCACGCCGGAGATCGTAATCGGCTCCGGGATCGTGGGCGGGGCCGTGCTCGGCTGGCACCTGAGGCTCTGTCTGTTGGACGCAGAAGAAGCGCGCTGAACTCGCCCGATGTCAGGGCACCATGCAGAGGGAGGCACAGCGCAGAAGACGGTTGCTCACGTCACCTCCTCGGAGGACGAATGACCTTCATGCCGCCAGAAAAACTTAACACTCCGGTGGCTGACGGGCGAAGCTCCCCGAACGAAAAACGGCCCGGTCTAACGAGACCGGGCCGTCCTCCGTAGTACGTCCCAACACAGCGAACGACTAGTACATCCCGCCCATATCACCACCCGGCATGGCCGGCATGGCGGATTCCTTCTCTGGCCTGTCCACGACGACGCACTCCGTCGTGAGAAGGAGTCCGGAGATGGATGCAGCGTTCTGCAGTGCCGTGCGCGTGACCTTGGTCGGGTCAATGACGCCGGCCTTCACCAGGTCCTCGTACACGTTGGTCTGGGCATTGTAGCCCCAGTTGAGAGAGTTCTTCTCGCGGACCCGCTCGACGATGATCGAGCCCTCGACGCCCGCGTTCTCCGCGATCTGACGCAGGGGCTCCTCCAGGGCACGGCGTACGATCTGCACACCGATCTGTTCGTCTGAGTCATCGCGCTTCAGGCCATCCAGCTCCTTCTGCGCCCACAGGAGTGCAACCCCACCACCGGGGACGATACCCTCTTCGACGGCCGCCCGCGTAGCATGAAGCGCGTCCTCGACCCGAGCCTTCTTCTCCTACATCTCGGTCTCGGTCGCCGCGCCGACGTTGATGATGGCCACGCCACCGGCCAGCTTGGCCAGCCGCTCCTGCAGCTTCTCCTGGTCGTAGTCGGACGTGGACTTGTCGATCGCGACGCGGATCTCGTTGATCCGGCCCTTGATCTTGTCCGTATCCCCAGCGCCATCCACGATGATCGTGTCGTCCTTGTCGATCACGATGCGCTTGGCAGAGCCGAGATCGCTGACCACCGCGTTCTCGAGCTTGAACCCGAGCTCCTCGCTGATGACCTGTCCACCGGTCAGGATCGCGACGTCCTGCAGCATCTGCTTACGACGGTCACCGAACCCGGGCGCTTTGACGGCCGCGACCTTGAGTGTGCCACGGAGCTTGTTCACGACCAGCGTGGCAAGGGCCTCTCCCTCCACGTCCTCGGAGATGATCATGAGAGGCTTGCCCATTTGGGCCACCTTCTCGAGCACCGGCAGGAGGTCCTTCATCGACGAGATCTTCTTGTCGTGGATCAGGATCAGCGGATCCTCAAGAATGGCCTCCATCTTGTCCGGATCCGTGACGAAGTACGGCGACAGGTAACCCCGGTCGAACTGCATTCCGTCCACCGTCTCGAGCGTGGTCTCGAGACCCTTCGCTTCCTCCACGGTGATGACTCCGTCCTTGCCCACCTTCTCCATCGCGTCGGCGATCAGGTCACCGATCACCGGATCGCTGTTGGCCGAGATCGTGGCGACCTGGGCAATCTCCTTCTTGCCCTTCGTCTCCACCGCCATGTCGGCGAGCTGCTGGACGACGTTCTCAACCGCGCCTTCAATGCCCCGCTTCAGAGCCATCGGGTTCACGCCGGCCGTGACGCTCTTCAGGCCCTCAGTGTAGATCGCCTGGGCGAGAATGGTCGCCGTCGTAGTGCCGTCACCCGCGTTGTCGGAGGTCTTCGTCGCGACTTCCTTGACCATCGTCGCGCCGAGATCCTCGACGGGATCGTCCAGCTCGACTTCCTTCGCCACGGTGACCCCGTCCTTGGTGACGGTCGGGCTGCCGAATTTCTTCTCAATTACTACGTTTCGCCCCTTGGGGCCGAGAGTGACCTTTACGGCCTGGGTAAGCTTGTCAACGCCCTTCTTGAGCCGGGCGCGCGCCTCGGTGTCAAATTCGAGTTCCTTGGCCATCTTGATTGGACTCCTCTAGAAATTGCGGATCGATCAGGTATTCTGATCGCTTCGTTTGTTCTTCAGTCGCCGATTCAGCCGAGAACCGCCAGGACGTCCGTCTCACGGACGATGAGGTACTCGTTGCCATCCACAGTGACCTCAGTTCCCGAGTACTTGCCGTACAGGATCTTGTCACCTTCCTTGAGCTCAACCTCGATCAGCTCTCCCTGATCCGTGCGCCGGCCCGGTCCCACCGCGATGACCGTACCCTGCTGCGGCTTCTCCTTGGCCGTGTCGGGAATGTAGAGCCCGCCCCGCATCTCTTCCGTCTCTTCGAGAGGCTCAATGACCACTCGATCGGCCATGGGCTTGATGTTCGCGCTTGCCATATCTGCTCCTCCTGGTGCTTCCGCTATCGGTTAACCTGCATCGCATCCGAGACCGTCGCTGTTAGCACTCTCTGATTTCGAGTGCTAGAAGCGCCCCCCATAATACGTGGCGCGCGGCCACGGTCAAGTCGTCGTCCGGCTCATGACTCAAGCACGCTCCGTGCCAGGCGCACAGCCTGCTTTCCGTGGCTTTCAGGCGGATTCAACTGCCGGCCTGGCGCAGGTCGCTGACAGGCCTGTCAGCGTGACACACGCCTGCCAGAAGGGCTGGCCTGAAACCCCGCGTACCCGGCAGACGTAGAGTCAGGCGAATGTGAATGAATCGCCGCCTGCCTCCTGCTGAACGCAAGGACGCGTGGGCCGGCGCGGAAGCGAATAGGGAGGAACCAAGATGATACGGGCAATCGTGACGCTGCTGGTTCTGGGCTTTGTGGGGATGGTGGTTCTCAGTCTGCTGTTCGGGCTGTTGGTGCCGCTGCTCGCCATCGCGCTCAAAGTCGGACTCGTTCTCGTGATCGGGTACTTCGTCCTGCGGATCGTAAGTCCGAAGGACGCCGAGAAGGTGCGGGAGAAGCTGCGGCGGGTGAAGTAGGCGTGGGGTACTTAGGAATCACCCTGCTCTTCCAGCACTGCTCTCGCGGCCGCCAGGTGGCGGGTCGCCCTGGCCAGATGCCGCGCCAGCTCTTCGACACGATCGGCCACCGCATCCAGGTCGCCTGAGCGCAGCGCCAGCCGTACTGCCGGCATCGGCAACGTGGCATAGCCGTTGTCCGGGTCCGAAGCGAACAGTAACTGCCGACTCCACTCCTCGCCGGGCAGTCCGGTGTCACTGGTAAGAGAGAGGCTCGCCGCTCTCAGGTGCTGGTTGACCCGGCTCGCGGTTTCAGGCGCCAGCGCCGTGTCCTCCAGCCAACGTTGACGGGCGAGCGAGTAGGCCGCCGCCTCTTCCTCGATTGAGGCAATCGAAGACCAAAGACCTCGCAGCGCCACGCGTACCTTACCGGCAATCGGGGCATCGGCCTGTACTTCCAGCGCGGCGTCGCCTACCGCATGCTCGGTCGCTGTAGCCGCCACCAGGGCCGATTCCACCTCGCTCTCGACGTGAACCGCCCGCTCCCGAACCACATCCGCCAATTCGGCGAAGTCGTAGGGCAGAATGTCGGCGTTGGCGAGACGGGACACCACGACGGCGGCGACTCGCGCCACGGCAGCGTGATACAGGTATCCGGGGTCACCGTACTCCTGCATCCACCTGGGCGTGTCATACATCGAGTGGTAGACGCCACCGGCCCCACCGAAGCCGAAACCGATCGCCGGGATGCCCAGGTGCTGGTAGAAGCCCTTATGATCCGAACCACCGCCGAGATCCCCGACGGGGAGGGGTTCGGGGCCGAGCGGCTGGTCGCCGAGGCGCTCGGCCACCCGGGTCAACCAGGCATCGTATACGGTGCCGGCCCGAGTGGGTTCGTCCACTCGACGCGCTGCGGCGCGGGCCAGCGCCTTGAGCTCTGGCGAAGCCGCAGCACCAAAAGAGGATCCCGACACGGGAGCGTCCTGATTCACGTAGGCCACCACCGAGGCTCGCAGTCGATCCGCATGGGCCTCCACCCACTCAATCGACCCGACAATACCCCACTCCTCGGCGTCCCATGTCGCGAAGACGACCGTGCGCCGTGGACGCAGGCCGAGTACCGCCGCCGCCCCGAAGGCCCGGGCGACTTCCACTACGCTCGCGGTACCACTGACGTTGTCGATGGCGCCAGGGCTCCACGAGTCGCGGTGAGCACCGATCACGACCCATTCGTCCGGCCAGTCAGCCCCTTCGATTACCGCGATCGTGTTGTAGGCCGAGTGATAAGCGGCCTCTCCCGACTCCGTACGAACCTCCACTCGGACGCGCGTGGGACCCGGGCCGAATCGATACGTCAGATCGAGCCCGCCCTGCCATGACTCGGGCGCCGCGGAGCCGCCCAGGGGCTGAAGAAGAGCCTCCGCCGCACCGTACCCGATGGGAACCACGGGAATGCGCGCGACCCCCACCATCTGTTCTTCCGAAACCCGAGGCGCTCCCAGCAGAGAGGGGCCCGTCGGCGTGGACGGGTCACCCGTGGCGTTGAGAACGCTGCCGCGCTGGACGCCCCGGGCCGGTCGCATGGGGCCGTCCGGGTACACCTCGCCTCGCACGAACCCATCGTTCGCTGGATCCGAGTACAGAAGCAGGCCGATCGCCCCTCGCGCTTCGGCCTCGCGGGCCTTGATCCCGCGGAACGATCTGCCGTACCGGGCCAGCACGATCTTCCCCTCGACCGAGACGCCGGCGGAATCCAGGGTGCGGTAGTCCGCCGGCAGGCCAAAGCCGGCGAAGACTACTTCTGCCTCCGCAATGCCCGATCCCGAGTACGCGTTGAACACGGGGACCACGTCGAGTCCTGTCGCGGGGTCCCCGGCAACAGGTGGCTCCATGAGATCGAAGGTCATGGGCTCGGGCCACGTACGCTCCACCGACACCAACAGGGGGTGCGGCATGTAGAGCATGAGGGAGTCGTATCCCGCTTCGATTCCGGCCGCCGTGTGCCACGCGATCACCGAGTCCCGGGTCGCCACCTGCCCCGGGGTTCCCGCCACGTGCGGTCGCGCTGCGAGCGTGCGCGCCCAGCGACCGACCGAGTCAGGGTCGATCGCGCCCAGCAGCGCCTGCTCGAACTCCTCCTGGGCGACAGACTCCGTGTTGGCGAAGCCCGTGATCGAAGGCACCTCCTGCGCCCTCTGCGTCCCCGGCCGCTCCTGAGCGCTCGCGGCGGACGCAGGAACCACGTTCGCCAGGGCCAGCCCGCCGATCATCACGACGGTCACCATCCCCGAGGTCCGTGGTCTCACGATGCGAGGTCCTCCCGTTCGAGGTGCTCGTCGGCGCAGATGAGTCCGTGCAGTGTGAGGTAGGGATCCACCTGGTGAACGGTCCGGCAATGCGGTGCGATCACATCGGCCAATCCGCCGGTCGCGATCACGAGTGGATCGTCCGGATCCCATTCTTCCAGGATACGTCGCACGATGCCGTCGATCCCATCGACGATCGAGTAGAACACGCCCGATTCCAGGCAGGTCACGGTCCGCCGGCCGATGACCTTCTCCGGCAGCCGGATCTCCACGGAGGGGAGCTTGGACGTGTACTGGTGCATTCGGTCGATCCCGGCCCGCGGCCCCGGAGCGATCACTCCACCCAGGAAGACCCCGTCGGCCGTGATGCAATCGAACGTGGTCGCAGTGCCAAGGTCCACCACGATCGTGTTGCGGGCGTAAAGACGACGGGTTCCCAGCGTATTCACGATCCGGTCGGCCCCGACGGAAGCCGGCTCATCCACGTCGAGCGTCACGGGCAATGGAGAGGATGCGTCGATCCGGCGGCTCGGAATCGCCAGTTGGTCGAACGCTTCATCCCACGAGCGGTCGATCGCCGGAACGACCGACGCGATCACGGCACGCTCGATCGACGCGGGCCCGTCGACCGCGGTAGCCAGCAAGCCACTGAGCATGAGGGCCATTTCGTCGCCCGTGGGGTGGCGCTGGGTGCTGCTTCGCCAGCTCCTTTGAATCTCGGATCCGGAATAGAGGCCGAGAAGCGTCTCGGTGTTCCCCACATCTACAGCCAGGATCATGTCATTCTCCTCGCGCCCTGGATTCCTGATCCACCCACGGGTCCACCACCCCATCGCTCACCCTGCGAAGGGCCCCTCTGTCCGGCCGAAACAGCAGGGCGCCGTCAGGCGCGATGCCCACGCACGTCCCGGGGTGACCTTCTTCCGCGCCCGGCAGCGTCAACCGGGCGCGTCGATCTCGCAGCCAGTCGTACCGATCCACCTGGTTCAGCAGGTCTCCCTCGAGCGAAGCCGGCGCTCGGGGGAGCCAGGTTTCGAGTCCGGCGATCACGCAGTCCGCCACCCGCACGAGTGGCACGGTCTCACCCATCTCGGAGTCGACGGCGGTGGCTCTCTCCGCTACATCCGCCGGGGCCTCGCTGCCGAGGGGTCGAACGTTGATCCCCACTCCCACCACCAGGTAGCGTGGACGTGACTCGGACCAGGACGCCTCCGCGAGGACGCCCCCCATCTTCAGCCCCCCGGTGATCAAGTCGTTCGGCCATTTCAGTCCCGGCGCCAGGCCTTCAAAGCGATCGTCCAGACGCTGGGCGATACCGAGTCCCCCCAGAATGGAGATCATGCCAGGGTGCGACAGATCTGCCGGCCGCAGAACCATGCTGAGGTAGACTCCGGCGTCCCTCGGTGAGTGCCACTCGTGCCCGGCCCGGCCCCTGCCGGCGGTCTGCTCCCGGCACAGGACCACCGTTCCAGCCG
>JAUVPT010000278.1 GCA_030598525.1 Gemmatimonadota bacterium | reverse complement strand
TGCCGCTGAACAGCTTTAGCCAGCGGAAGGCCACGTAGAAGAACCACTCCGGCTTGATCACCTCTGGCGTCTGGAGCGGATTGGCCTCTGGTCCGAGGGTGGCCGGGAGAATCGTGGCCAGCGCGCTCAGCACGACCATGAGCACGAGGCCGATCAGGAGCTCGGTATACAGGTGGTCCGGGAAGAAGTTGAACGTCTTCTGCACGCCCTCTTCCTCATCCCGGAACTTGAACTCGGTCACCCCCTGCAGGCGGATGATCGAGATATGAACCACAAGCAACATGATGATGGTGACCGGCAGAACCGCGGCGTGAAGTATGAAGAAGCGTGACAGGGTGGCCTGGTTGTAGGCATCGCCCGCCAACATCATCCGCTTCATGAAAGTGCCGACGAAGGGAAGGGAGTCGGCGATGTTGGCACCGACTGTGGCTCCCCAGAAACTGAGCTGCTCGTAGACCAGGCTGTAGCCGGTGAAGCCGGTCATAAGGACGGCGAACAACAGGCACATCCCGACGATCCAGTTGATCTCGCGCGGCTTGCGGTAGGCGCCGGTGAAGAACACGCGGATCTGATGCAGGATGACCGCCACGATCATCAGGGTGGCCGCCCACTTGTGCACGCTCCGGATGTACCACCCGAACGACACCTCCCGCGTGATGTACTCTACCGACTCGTAGGCCGTCGTAGGGGAGGCCTCGTAGTAGAACGCGAGCAGGATGCCGGTGAATATCTGGACGATGAACAGGTAGGCCGGGGTACCGCCGAGAGCGAACCACCACCGTTTCAAATGATACGGTACCGGCTCGTTCGTCAGCTCGCGGAACTGCTGGCCGGAGACCGGAAGGCGGTCGCCCAGCCAGCTCCGGAGGCCCATCAGGCGTTCCTCCTACCGTCACCGCACCCGAGGCACGGGTCGTGGCCAGGACCCGAGATCGTCTCCTCGGCCTCGATGATGCCCGCCTGGTGCGGCGTTGGCTCAGCCTTCCCCTCGGCGAACTGGGGCGGCGGAACCGCGATGTGCAGCAGCCCGCCCTCGACCTTCAGCTCGTACTTGGGCAGCGACTGTCCTGCCTCGCCCGGCGGGCCAGCGGTGGCCACGCCGCTCGGGTCGAACACCCCGTTGTGACACGGACAGAAGAACCGGTCATTCTGGGCTTCCCAGCGGACCTGGCACCCCAGGTGGGGGCAGGTGCTCGAGAGGGCGATGAAATCGTCCGATCCACCTTCGCGTGCCATCCGCGTGATGTTGATCGTCTCGCCCGATGGTCCGCGATACCGGATCGCCTCACCGACATCGATGCCGGCCACCTCGGAGACGAACTGCCACATCACTTCGCCCGTGCGCGACGGATACAGGTAGCGGCCGGCGATGGCCGCGAACCCACCGTAACCGCCTACGATACCGGCGGTCATGGCGACGCGGCTGCTGTTCTTGATGAATCCCCGGCGGTCGGGGTCTTCGGCCGGGGAATGGCCTTCAGGCCTGGAGTCGTCCGGCATGCTGGAGTTCCCTCGGTGGAGGTGTCTTCGGTGTCAACATGCTTGTACTAATTCTCACATAGAGGTGAGTTTATAGTACGAAAGTCCCGCCGTCAACCAGCGGAAAAGAGGCGGTCGGGATGGTCTCGGAAGTCCCTCAGTCGCGAGGGGGATTCGCCGTGCGCCAGCTGGCCACGAATGCTTCTGCGAGGTGCGCTACATCAGCGCGGAGGACCTCCTCGGAGCGCGACATTCCGGCCACGGTCAGCCGCTCGAGTGACCACGTGCGCGCGGGTCCGAGCCACCGGTTCAGGGTCGATGCGGCGGGCTGGAAGAAGGAGAGGGAGGTGAGCAGCACGATGTCGGGACCGACTTCGAGCGGAATCGCCGTGACGTCGAGGGTCAGGAAGGCGACCGCGAAGTCCGCGACCGGTATTCCTTCCTGGCGGAGCTTCGTATCGACGATCGAGCGCAGCACGCCGGAAGCCACCCCGATGTCGGCCGCCGCACCCTCGAGCTCGTTGACCACGATCTCCAGCTTGGCGATGCGCTCGAGGCTCGCGGTTTCGACCTCGGTTTGCGCCCGCGCCTCCACGGCCGACGAAACCAGTACCGCCGCAGCCAGCACGGTGTGAAAGACCCACCCCTGCCGAACCATCGCCCCTCCACTCCGGTCCCGGAGCGGTCCGGGACGGTCAACCGACGGGTGTCGGCACCTGCAAATGATAACACTTCGAGCCCGGGGCGGATCCCCCGCGGAGAGTCCCGTGCGGGTACCAGTGCGGAACAGATGACCGGGGTTTCGGGTTAGCGTGTTGTCACGTGGGCCGTGAGGGCCCCGACCGATTCGCGCCCGGCACCGCCCGGGCACCCCTTGCAGTGGAGGTTTGGACATGAGGAAGCTGGTCATGGCAGCCGTCGCGATGCTGGTGATGTCGTCCGTCGCCGCCCCGTCGGCCGTCGCGCAGGAGACGGTGAACCCCTGTGCGGCGCAGAAGATGGACAAGATGGAAAAGACGTCGCACTGGATGAAGGGCACGATGACGGCGCCCGGAGAGGAGGCCGTCGAGGTCGCCTACGAAGTGGCGATGGGCGAGTACGGCGCCAAGGGGTGGATCGTGACCGATGGCGAGGGCGGCGAGAAGGTGAAGATCGAGATGAAGGATCTCAAGATGGACGGAGACTACGTCAACTACAGCTGGTCTCCCCCGGACAACACCGACCTCGTGATCAGCTGCTCCCTCAAGAAGCAAGCGGACGGCGGATTCGCGGGCAACTGCAACGACAACGAAGAGGCAGGGCGCACCGGCCAGATGACGATCGCGCCCATGGCCGGGATGAACCCGTGCGCAGCGAACCCGTGTGCGGCCAACCCCTGCGCGGCGAAGCAGAACCCATGCTCGGGGTGATCTCGGGGTCCTGAACAACCCCGGGTCCTGACGAAGGAAGAGGGCGGCAGCCGGCGAGTTTCGGCTGCCGCCCTCGTGCATCCGGTTGGGGTCGTTCTGGACACCCTTTGAGACACATTGACACCCTGCAAGCGCCCAAGAATTCCGCGCTTACGTGTCAGGAAATGGCAGGAGTCCGCATAAGTACCTACGTACCCAAGTAAGAATACGGATATCCCCCGATGAGCCCTGTTTGGCACCCTTTGTGCTGTTCTTCACAAACCAGTCAGCGGCCCGACGACGCGCCCCAGCAGGCGTCGGGCTAATTGTTCTGGGGAGAGCAGATTTCAAGGGGGCATTTCCATGAGACTCAGACACGGGTTGGGGATCTTCGCAATCCTGTCGGTCGCCGTGGTCGGCTGTACGGGCGATACGGGTCCGCAGGGTCCGGCCGGAGACCAGGGAGAGCAGGGAGAGAAAGGAGATCCGGGCGCGAGCTTCAGCGAGTTCGCCTACCAGGGCGACTTCGGTGAAGCGTGCAACCACTG